>NZ_CADEAU010000020.1 GCF_902825405.1 Micromonospora maritima
CCCGGGCCACCGCCGCCCGGGTGGCCGAGCTGGCGCCGTCCGTCGCGGCCGTGGTCAGCTCGCCGCTGTCCCGGTGCGTGGCCACCGCCGAGGCGGTCGCCGACCGGGTCGGCGACCCACCGGTGCGCACCGACGACGACCTGATCGAGTGCGACTTCGGGATCTGGGAGGGGCGCACGTTCGCCGAGGTGCGTCAGGGCTGGCCGGGCGAACTCGACGCGTGGCTCGCCTCGACCCGGGTCGCCCCGCCGCAGGGCGAGTCGTTCACCGCCGTCGCCGAGCGGACCGGGCGGGCGGTGGACCGGCTGCGGTCGGCGTACCCGGGGGAGACCGTGGTGGTCGTCTCCCACGTCTCGCCGATCAAGCTGGTGCTGCGCGACGCCCTCGCCGCCGGCGACGCGTTCCTGCACCGGCTCTACCTGGACACGGCGGGCGTCTCGGTGCTCGACCTGTACCCGGACGGCGGCGTCGCGGTCCGTCTGGTCAACGACACCGCCCATCTCGCGAACCTCTGAGCCCCGGGCGGCCGTTCGGCGCACGCCGACGGCCGCTCGGCGCATCGGCGTCGGTCTGTCGAACGTGACCGCGCTCACAGGGTCGTAGCCTCCGGCCGTCACATGGCCCGCTACGACTTCCCGGAGGGTGTCACATGGCTGCACCGGAACCGGAGGCGCTGGACACGGCGCGATCCAGGGCGAAGGACAAGAGTCCCTGGAACTGGTTGCTCTTCATCCCGATCGTGGTGCCGCTCATCCCGGCCTTCTTCAACGCCGACTCGCCCCGGCTGTTCGGCTTCCCGCGTTTCTACTGGCTGCAACTGGTCTGGATCCTGCTGGGCGTCGGCACCACCACGCTGGTCTACCAGATGACCAAGAAGAAGCGGGGTGAGCACTGATGTGGCGCGACCACCTCACCGAGATCATCGTCTTCACGCTGCTGTTCCTGCTGGTCAGCGCCATGGGGTTCGTGGCGGCCCGGTGGCGGCGACCGCAGGACATGGCCCACCTCGACGAGTGGGGCCTGGGCGGGCGCAGCTTCGGCGGCTGGATCACCTGGTTCCTGGTCGGCGGTGACCTCTACACCGCGTACACGTTCGTGGCGGTGCCGGCGCTGATCTTCGGGGCGGGCGCGGCCGGCTTCTTCGCCGTGCCGTACACGATCGTGATCTACCCGCTGGTGTTCCTGGTGCTGTGCCGGCTCTGGTCGGTGTCGCACCGGCACGGCTTCGTCACCCCGGCCGACTTCGTCCGCAACCGGTTCGGCTCGCCGATCCTGGCGCTGCTGGTCGCGATCACCGGCATCGTCGCCACCATGCCGTACATCGCGCTGCAACTGGTCGGCATCGAGGCGGTGCTCAAGACCATGGGCGTCACCGGCGACAGCGCGCTGGCCCGGCACCTGCCGATCATCATCGCGTTCGCCATCCTGGCCGCCTACACCTACCAGTCGGGGCTGCGCGCGCCGGCGCTGATCGCGTTCGTCAAGGACTCGCTGATCTACGTGGTGATCCTGGTGGCGGTCGTCTACCTGCCGTACAAGCTGGGCGGCTGGGGCAGCATCTTCGACGCCGCGGACGCCAAGTTCCAGGGCACGGCCAACAATCCCAACGACGGCATCCTGCTGAACGCCAACAACCAGCTCCAGTACGTGACGCTGGCGTTCGGCTCGGCGCTGGCGCTCTTCCTCTACCCGCACAGCATCACCGGCGTGCTGGCCAGCCGGAACCGCGACGTGATCAAGCGGAACATGTCGGCGCTGCCGGCGTACAGCCTGCTGCTCGGGCTGATCGCGCTGCTCGGCTACATGGCCATCGCGGCGAACGTGAAGCCGCTGCCGGGCGCGAAGGAGGGCAGCGTCGACGGCAACACGGTGGTGCCGCTGCTGTTCGACCAGCAGTTCCCGGACTGGTTCGCCGGCGTGGCCTACGCGGCCATCGGCATCGGCGCGCTGGTGCCGGCGGCGATCATGTCGATCGCGGCGGCGAACCTGTTCACCCGCAACATCTACAAGGAATACCTGAAGCGGGACGCGACGCCGGCCCAGGAGGCCAACGTCTCGAAGATCACCTCGCTGGTGGTGAAGGTCGGCGCGGTGGCCTGCATCGTCTTCCTCGACCCGCAGTTCTCCATCGACCTCCAGCTCATCGGCGGCGTGATCATCCTCCAGACGCTGCCGGCGGTGGCGCTGGGCCTCTACACCCGCTGGTTCCACCGGGGCGCGCTGATCGCCGGCTGGGTGGCCGGCATGGGCCTGGGCATGTGGATGCTCTACCAGATCGGCAACCCGGCGACCGGCAAGAAGCACTTCGCCGGCTCGGCCTTCCCGCTGTCCGAGTTCGGCTTCGACACCAAGAAGACGATCTACGTCGGGATCGTGGCGGTGCTGGTGAACCTGGTGGTGGCCGCGCTCGGCACGCTGGTGCTGCGGGCCGCGAAGGTGGCGGACGGGCCGGACGGCACCACGCCCGACGACTACTTCGCCGACGAGGGCGACCCCCGGGTTTCCACCTCCGCCGACAGCGCCGACTCCGCGCGGGAGCCGGTCGCGTGAAAGGAGGGGCCCCCTCTTAACGCATTCTGCAGCGGAGGGGGCCCCTTTTAACAACCGCCTCAGCGGCGGCGGTTGCGCGCGTCGAGCGCCTCGTTGAGCCGGTGCAGCAGCTCCGCCAGGGTGTCCCGGTCCGTCTCGGACCAGGAGGCCAGCATCTCGCCGTAGAGCCGCGTGCGGGCGGCCTGCACGGCCGCCATCCGCTGGAGCCCGGCCGCCGTCGCGGAGATCACCGTGCCCCGCCCGTCGGCCGGGTCGGGGGTACGCGCGATCAGGCCGTCGCGCTGGAGGGCGGAGACCTGCCGGGTGACCGTGGACCCGTCCAGGTTGAGCCGGGCGGCCAGCGCCGAGACGTTCTGCGGCCCGGCCACGTCGAGGTGCCGCAGGATCACGTACGCGGCCCGGTCGAGCAGCCGGTGCTCCATGGTGCCGGTGCCGCGCCGGGTGGCCTCGCCCAGCCGCATCAGCAGGGCGACCTCGGTCTCGATCCGGCCGAGTGTGACTTCCTTCGCGTGGTCGTCGTCGCTCATAGCTGTATGATACAAGAAAATTACCTGTATGATACAGCTATCTGGGAGGTTGCGGAGTGGATCGCCGATCCGAGCCCAACCGCAGTGCCATCTACGCCACCACGCTCGTGGCGTTCCTCGCCATCGCCGGCATCGCCGTGGTGGACCCGATCCTGCCCGCCATCGGCGAGGCGATCGGCGTCACCGCCTGGCAGGTCGAGCTGCTCTTCACCGCGTACATCGCGGTCATGGCCGTCGGCATGATCCCGGCCACCCTGGCCAGCGGGCGCTTCGGCTTCAAGCCGGTGCTGGTCACCGGCGTCTCGGTGGTCGGCCTGGCCGCCATCGGAGCCTCGTTCAGCAACGACATCGTCCAGCTCTCCGTGCTGCGCGGCGTCTGGGGCCTGGGCAACGCGATGTTCTTCGCCACCGCCATGGTGGTGCTGGTCAACCTCGCCAACGACCGGGAGTGGGTGGTGGGCCTCTTCGAGACCGCGCTCGGCCTGGGCTTCGCCGTCGGCCCGCTCATCGGCGGCCTGCTCGGCGAGGTGAGCTGGCGGCTGCCGTTCTTCGTCTGCGGCGTGTTCATGGTCCTCGCGCTCGGCGTCGCCTCCCGCAAGCTCCGCGAACCCGCGAACAAGCAGGCCCCGGTACGCGTGGGCCAGATCTTCGCCACCTACCGCCGGCCGGCGTTCATCACGCTCTGCGTGGTCACCGCCGCCTACAACTTCGTCTTCTTCGTGGTGCTCGGCTACACGCCGCTGTTCCTGCGCCTCGACGTCATCCCGCTGGGCCTGGCGTTCACCGGCTGGGGCCTCGGCCTCGCCGCCGGCATCCTGCTGATCGGGCACCGCCTGGCCCACCGCATCGGCGCGGTGCAGACCGTCGGCGTGGCCATCGTCGGCCTGCTGGTCTGCATGGTCCTGTTCGCCACCAGCACCGGCACCGCCATGTCGCTCGTCGTCCTGGTCGTCGCCGGCCTGTTCATGGGCCTGGCCAACGCCAACCTGACCGACCTGGCGCTCGGCCTCGGCTCCGCCGACCGCCGGATCGCCACCGGCGCGTTCAACCTGGTGCGCTGGGGCGCGGCCGCGCCCGCCCCGATCATCTCCGGCAAGCTGGCCGAGCACGGCCTGGCGCTGCCGTTCTGGGTCGGCTTCGGGGTGCTCGCCGTCGGCGTGCTCGTCTACCTCGGCTTCGGCCACCTGATGGCCGCCGGCTACGGCGAGCGGGTGGTGTGGAACCGGGCCGCCCGCACCGCCGAGCACGCCCCGGAGGAGCCGGTGGGGGAGGCGTACTGACCGATCGTCAGGTCAGCGCCCGCCACAGCAGGTAGAGGCCGATGGTCGCGCCGAACAGCACGATGACCGTCCTCAGCACCACCGCCGGGAGTCGGCGGGCCAGGCGGGCGCCCACGTACCCCCCGACCAGGGTGGCCGGCGCGACCACCGCGACGGCCACCCAGTTCACCGGGCCGAACAGGGCGAACACCACGAGCGTGGTCAGCCCCACCACGGCCGACAGCAGGTTCTTCACCGCCGTCACCCGGGCCAGCGTGGCGTCCAGCACCAGGGCCAGCCCGGCCACCAGCATCACCCCGAGCGCCGCGCCGAAGTAGCCGCCGTACACCGTGCCGACCGCGACCATGACCTGCACGGTGACCGTACGGCGGCGCGGGCTCAACTGCGCCGGATGGCCCACCAGCCGGCGCAGCGGGTCCTGGAACGCCAGCACCGCCGTCGCGCCCAGCACCAGGAACGGCACCACCAGCTCGAACGCGCGGGCCGGAGTGGCCAGCAGCAGCACGCAACCGACCACCGTGCCCACCGCCGCGGTCGGCAGCAGCGACCACAGGGCGCGCCCGCGCGGCAGGTCCGCCCGGCTGCCCGCCACACTGGCCAGGTAGCCCGGGAAGACGGACACGGAGTTGGTGACGTTTGCCGGCACCGGCGGCAGGCCGCTCGCGATCAGCGCCGGGAACGTGATCAGCGAGCCGCCGCCGGCGACCGCGTTCACCGTGCCCGCGGCGAGCCCGGCGGCGAGCAGGAGCGCGGCGTCGGAGAGATCCATGATCTCCGAGGCTAGTACGCCCCGGGCGGAACTCAACCTTCCGCTACCCGTCGGCGTTCTCTCCCGTGACGGAGCCTGACGAGGGGAGCGCGCCGTGCGGTGTCACGACCGGGGACCGGCCGATGGATGACGCGGGGTTCCGCGAGTTCGTAGAGGTCCGCTACACCGACCTGCTGCGGACCGCGTACCTCCTGACCGGCAACCGCGACGCCGCCGCGGACCTGGTGCACGAGGCGCTGATCAAGGTGATGCGGCACTGGCGCCGGATGGACGAGCCGATGGCGTACGTCCGCCGCGTGATGGTCAACGAGCGCACCAGCCGGTGGCGGCGGCGCGGTTTGCGTGAGTTGCTCACCTCGACCGTGCCGGACCGCGCCGGCCCGGACAGCACCGACCGGGTGGCGGTACGCGACGAACTGCTCACCGCGCTGGACCGGCTACCGGTCCGGATGCGCACGGTGCTGGTCCTGCGCTACTGGGAGGACCTGCCGGAAGCGGAGGTCGCGGCCGTCATGGGATGCGCGGTGGGCACGGTGAAGAGCCAGGCGGCGCGCGGGTTGGTCCGGCTCCGCGACGTGCTGGACGGGGAGCGGGCCGGGGTGACCGGCGAGATGCTGGGGGAGCGGGCATGAGCGAACGCACCGAGCGCAGTGAAGCCATTCCTCGTCGGTACGGCACGAGCGAGGGCCGTGAGGCCGTGCCGGGCGTGGGCGAACTGCGGGCCGGACTGGCTCGGATCGCCGGTACGGTCGTGGCGGACGTCGACCCGTACGCCTCGGTGCTGCGCCACGCGCGGCGCCGCCGCCGGAACCGGTGGGGGGCCGGCGTCGGCGCGTTCGTCGCCGCCCTGCTCGCCGCCTCCGTGGCCGCGCCGGCCACCGGAGTCGGGGGTCTGCGTACCTGGTTCCGCGATCCCCAGGGCGGCACCGGATATCCGATCACCGACGAGTGGACCCGGCGGCTGCTCGACTCGCCCGCGCGCGGCAGCCTCGCCGGTGACCGGTCGCTGCTCGGCGAGCTGACCCGGACGTTCGACACCGATCGCGACGAAGCCGGCATGAGCGCGACGCTGCCGACCGTGAGGATCCTCTTCGCCGACGACTCCACCGGCGTACGCGTCGTGGTGGCCGCCTACCGCTCAGACCGCGCCGCGGGCCTCGTCGCGAAGACCGCTCCGGTCGGCGCCGACCCGTCGGAACTGGTCCGCGCCGGTGGCCTGGCGAACCTGCCGGTGTCGCCGTTCACCGTGCTCTACGACAGCCTCGACGGCGTCCGCTGGCACCTCGGCCTCGCTCCGGCCGGCTGCGTGGTCTCCACCGCCCCCACCGCGACCGTCGCGCAGAAGAGCCAGGGCCGGCAGAACATCGGCGAGGCCGGCCAGATCCAGCGCGCCTGGCGACCTGCGCCCACACCGGGCTACCTCCTGCTCGGCGAGGAACGCCCGCGCGGCTGGTGGCGGGTCGAGTGCGACGGGAAGATCCGGGAACAGGGACCGGCCGTCCTGCGCGACGGTGAGCTCAGCAGCAAACTGTCCCCGCCCGGCGCGCCGGGCACCGACGAGGTCCGGCAGGCGGAGCAGGCGGCCGTACGTGATCATCTCCTGCTCGCCGCGGCCGCCGGGCTGCCGACCAGCCCGCCCCCGGTCCCTCGCTGGACCGGCCGGCTTCCCGGCGACGGTCAGCCGGCCTCGGTCTCCGGACCAGCCTCCGGCATCGGCCCGGCCGTCCTGCACGTGGGAGCCGGCCAGGACACGCTGCTGGCCACGGCGACGGCCGCGACCGCCCGACCGGACGACACCGGAACCCGCGCCGCCAGCCGCGCCGAGTGGGCGCTGGCCTCAACCGCGGTCACCAGTTCCCGTGACCTCACCGCCGTCCGGGTGCCGGCCTGGTCCGACGGACAGGCGGTGCTCACCGATCGCCTGTTGGTGCTGTCGGAGGCCACGGACGCGGTGCAGGTCAAGCTGATCGGGTCCGAGGACGCCCAGACGACGGCGCCGGTGACGAACGGCTCGGCGGTCGTCAGGCTGCCGTCCGGGGCGGGCCCCCTCACCCTGCTGGTGCTCGACCGGAACGACATGGTCCTCGCCATTCGTGGGGTCGACGGCCTCGCGGCCGCCCCACAGGTCTTCGCCGAGCCGCTCATCTCCGACTGGGGATGAGCACGGGGACGGCCCCGTGGAAATGGCGACGGCGAACGCGTCGTTAGGATGGGGGCGCGACGGACGAGTCGACCGGGCGGTCGCGTCGACGGGCTCCGGCCCGTCGCCGAGGAACGTCCGGACTCCACAGGGCAGGGTGGTTGCTAACGGCAACCCGGGGTGACCCGCGGGACAGTGCCACAGAAAACAGACCGCCGGCCCGTCACGGGACGGTAAGGGTGAAACGGTGGGGTAAGAGCCCACCAGCACCCCGGGTGACCGGGGTGGCTCGGTAAACCCCACCCGGAGCAAGGCCAAGAAAGGGCCGTCACCGCAAGATGACGACCCGCGCAGACGCTTGAGGGCGGCCCGCCCGATGTCTGCGGGTAGGCCGCTGGAGCCTGCCGGCGACGGCAGGCCTAGATGGATGGCCGCCGCCGGCGCGTCCTCGGACGCGCCGGGCACAGAATCCGGCGTACAGGTCGACTCGTCCGTCGCCCACCAGCTCAGAGCTTTGATCAAGGCTCTGAGCTGGTTCTATGTTCGGGTGTCGATGGTCGTCGTTGGTCAACTTTGGCCGGCGTTTGACGCCCTGACGACGCCCTGACGCCCTGGAGACGCCCTGAGCGCCGGCTCAGTTGGCCTCGTCTCGGGTCGGTCTAGCTGTGCCGCCGTGGGCCGTCTCCGGGCTCGTGCTCGATGGTTCCCGCGTGGGGCCGGCGGCTGTGGGGGAGGGTCGGGGACGTCCTGGCGGTGGAGCTGGTGCCGTGACCCGGTGATCCGGTGGCAAGCCAGTCCCGGGGTTGGACTGGCGCGGCAGCCGGAAGCCCCGACGCACGACCAGGCCGACCCGCTGGCTTCCGTGGCGGCCTCGGTGATCCCATTCCTGGATGAGGTGGGATGAGTGCGTGCCGGAGCTGCTGGAGCACCTGGGGGAGATGGGCCTGGTCGGGCTGGTCAAGATTGACGGGGAGCGGGAGCGCAAGCCCTGGACCGTGGTGATCTCGGGTCAGCGGCTCGATGGTGCGTCGATCAGGGTCGACGGCTACAGCCTCGACTACTGCCTGAAGCATGCCGTCGCCGCGCTTCACGAGCGCTTCCCGGACGAACTTGCGCTGAGCTGAGATCCGACCGTGGGGCGGTGTCCCGGCGGCTGTCGGTGGCTCACCGCCCCGGCGCCGTAGGCGGCCGGGGCGGCTTGCCGCCGGCCGGGCTTGCCGCCCCGCACCGCGCGGAGCGCGGTGCCTTGATCATATACAGAGTAATTCGGCAGGACGGGCAGTCTGTCCCAGCTTTCTTTATGTGGGCTGAGCGGAGGATGGCGATTCGCTAATCATTGAGAGTCTTGACGAGCTGGGAGGGGGCTACAGGGCGTCGAGCCCAGCAGGCTGCGCCGACCAAAATGATCCCTAGGACTTGGCTGCCCGTTATTGCTGTAGCCCACGATGCCCCGACTTCACTCGAAGACATCCAGTACGTCGACCAGATGAAAAAGCTGAAAACACATAGCGACATCAATGCTGAGCCAGCGGACATCCCAACTCGATTACGCATCAAGATAATTTGTGCGGCAACGAAAGGAGGAAAAACCCCGAATAGGATAGGCGCCATTGCTGACCTCGTTATAACTGGCACCTCGGGGAACGCTACCTCGGAGCCTGCTACTGAGAAGATGCAGGCTGGAAGCAGGAAAAGTGCTCCAATTATGCCTATACTGAACCGGAGCTTGCGGGCGCCGTACTCAACCGGTGGCAGCGCCGGGGGTGGCACCGGCCTCCGTCGAGCTTTAGGCGGCGCGAGGCTGTCTAGCAGCGAAATGTGGCGAAATTGGTACTGAGGCCCAGTTTGGCGCAGTAACCCGCGCTCTCTACAGAATTCGAGAAAACCGATAAGTCGAAGTGGTAGGGCGCCCTTAAAGGCAAGGAATAGACGAGCGGCTTCGAATCTTCCCCATGGGCTTACGGTGATGACAGTGATGCCACCAAGGAATCCGCTAATGAATCCTGGAGGCCCTGACGTTTCGCCTCCTGCAACCGCAAATACTCCGCCTGCGATTAGGCCAACCATGAGTCCGATGCTAAGCGCAACGGAGCGGGACGCTCGCAGAATTGTGACTGGGTTAGATGGCTTAGCTGTGTCGACTTGCGCAGTCACCGCCTCTACGGAGCCAACTATTATGCCTGCGAAAATGCCGGCGATTGGGCCGACGGCGATAACTTCTGGCTCTCCGATTCCTGCAAATCCGATGAGGCTGATTCCGGTAAGCAGAGCGACCGAGCGGGCGAAAGGCTTCCAGAAGCGCTTAAGCGATACCGACACAATCGAGGGCCGTGTATCACCTCGGCGTAGGAATACTAAACTCGATCCAATGGCGGCGATGACTGAAATTACTGCGAGCGGTAGACTGAAGGTTATCCACAAGAATGCAAATATGAGCGCAATTAGCGCAAGCCATGCTGCGCTGGCGGGTCCTTCTGCCTCTTGGCTGAGATCCCACCATCTGATCTCTTGAGATTCTTGCGTCCTCAGCCATCGTGCTAAGAATGTTAGCCACCGTTGGGCTTGATCTGATGAGTCCCATGTCTTCGAATTCGAGCCGTCAAAGATTGAAGGGATTAGAGCATTGATCAAGTGCCGCTCGATGTCTTCTCTGGTGCGGAATTGAGCGTTTATTAGATTATCGGGATTTCCTGATCCGCGTGCATATGCTTCCCTGGCTAGGCTAACCATTAGAGGGGTTCTTAGCGCTTGAGCAAGACGACCGCGCGGACTTTTTTCAAGGCGACTGAAAACTTTGCTCCAATAGGGGAGGCGAATTGGAGGCGTTACGCGATCAAGATAGCCACGAACCGTCGTAGCAGACAATTCTTCGATCTCGATAACTGCGGCGGCTGTCAGGATTCTACCGCGAGCGATAACTTCCGAATATTCGCCGCGGCGGGATGTTATGACGAGGGGTTGATGGACACCCAATCGGTTGATCGCCTCGATTGCAGCGTTTCGGGAGTGTGGTGCCATCTCGTCAAAACCGTCAAGGATGGGAACGATTTGTCCATCTGAAATCGCGTCTTGAGATATTGTTGAGTCATGCATCACGGGATGGTCCGCTGCTAGACGTTCAGAGAGCCATTCTTGGAACGATTTTTGATTGGGATCCCAGGTTGCTAATGGTGCAATTACCGGCACCGGGCTCTCCTCGGTCCTCCTGTCAAGGAGGTCGAGCAGCAGTCGTGTGGCAAGCACTGTCTTTCCTGCGCCAGCCTCACCAAGAATGACCAACCTTCGGCGATGCAGGATTGTCTCGAAGATTTCTGAGACCTCGGCTAATCTCCCATCGACTGGCACGCGACGATTTATGCCGTCTGTTCGAATGTTCTTCCAGTGGTCACTTATGGGTGGGCCGAGACCATGCCACTGTACGGGTATCGGTTCCGGATCATTTAGGCGACGCAACCGTTCTTCGGCCGACCACTGGGCCTTTACTGACTTGGCAAGTAGGTCTAGCGCCTTGCGTTTGCTATCCTCTTGGGTGTGGGTGTCCGCATTTCTGTTGGTCCAAGGCGTCAAGAAGGTTAATAAAAATGTGGCGAGCGCCAATAGGAGCGCGCCCACGCTTGCCATTTTGTCCGCCTTGTCTAATCCTCCCGATAGTAGAAACCACAGACCAGCTGCCAAGGTGGGTGTGCCCAAAAACAAAACGGCGCGCCGACGGCTCCTGCGTCGTAATCCGAGCATCCTCGGATTGTCCACCATCTCGTAGAAGTCTCACAGGCTTGACAAGTGGCTCTGGCGTGGTGACGAACAGCCGACTGAAGGGTTGACAGGCTGGGTTGGATGAGGGAGAAGGGGCCCAGTGTTTACCCCTGCTTCAACGACCTCGCTTGTGGCTACGCCTATGGTTGTGGGCCGCCCCGTAGGAGTTGCACCCCTGCCGCATGTACGTACACTTCCCGCCGGGTCACGGCCTTCCCGCTTGCGTCTAGTTGGTAGCCCTCTATCCATGCCCAGCCGTTGTAGGCGTCCGGCTGAGCGCGCTTGATGACGCGGAAGAGGATCGGCTGGATGAACTGAGGGCTTGCTGCTCGGGTCAGATGCAGGAGGTCACCGGCCTTCATGCTGCACCTTCCGATCTCGCCATGCGCGTAGGGTCGCGCTTGCCGCTGCCAGGCGGGGGCATCCGTCGTCAGCGCACCTTGAGCAGACGGCCTGATGGTGGAAGTCGATGACGAAGCCAGCCATCAGGACGGGGAACGGAGGCTGTGGCTGATGCTCAGGGATCAGCACGGCTCACCTCTGGTTGAGGCGCTTGAGGACGGTCGACGGACGCAGAGCGCCGGCTCTGGTCATCAACGGCTTCTCGGGAGCGGGAACGGCGGCTCGGCCGATCCACCTCTGTGCCTGGAGAGTGCGCGTGGATGAGACGGGCTCGCCAGCTACGTAGTCGACCGGTTGATCAGGGCGCTGGAACCACTTGAACCTAGTCACGCGTAAAGAGTAAACGACTAGAGCAGGCATGAACTAGGTCTCCATCAAGTTGATACGTGCCTAGTCGACGGATGCCTAGCGTCAGTGTCATGGGCAAGAAGCTGCGGCTGGTGGGTTCGGGCGAGATCCGAACCATGCTCGGCGGCGTCTCCCGACAGCGCGTCTACCAGATCACCAACCGGCGCGACTTCCCTGAGCCCGTAGCCACGCTCCAGATGGGCAACGTCTGGCTTGCCGAGGACGTTGAGGCGTGGATCGCCGCCAGGCGCGGGGACCTGGACTAGCCCGTAGCTGTCCCTTGCGGGCCAGGCTTCGACCCGGGACAACGAGAAACGCCCCGGTCATGATCCCCCGGGGCGCTCGTGTGCAGTGGGTGCTACAGCTCGTCGACGACGAACGCCGACACCAGCTCGGCCATGCTGTCGATGACGGCTTCTGCGGCGGCGAACCGCTCGCGCTTGCCGGGCTTGTTGGCGTACCCGATGGCGGTCACCCCGGCGGCGTGGGCGGCCTCGATGTCGGTCTCCGAGTCGCCGACGAGGACGCATTCCGCCGGCTCGGCGCCCAACTCGCGAACAGCTTCCCGCACCGGGAACGGGTCCGGCTTCATGCGCTCAGGTGCCGCCTCCGGTCGGCCGATGACCGGGTGTACGTAGCTGCTCAGCCGTCGGGCGCTCAGGTAGGCGTGGACGGACTTGGCTGAGTTGTTCGAGACGACGGCGACCCGGCGGCCGGTCTGCTGGGCGGCGACGATGACCTCTCGGCCGTACGGCGTGGGCGTGGCGGTGCGGGCCGCGGTGACTTCCTCGCGGGTCATGGCCTCGTCAACCAGGCGGACGACGGCCGGGCGCCCAAGTGTTGCGGTGAAGCGGAGCACGGCGAGCGGGTCGCGTTCGGCCAGGATCTCGGGCGGCAGGGTCACGCCCTGGTCGACGAGCAGCCGGCGCAGTTCGTGGGCGACGGTCGGCGCGGGACGCTGGGCGAAGATGCTGCACACGGGGCCGTCGAAGTCGAGCAGGATCACTCGGGCGCGGTCGATCACCTTGGCCAGGTCGGCGGCGGTCACGACGCGTACTCGCGGGCGATGGTGCCCCACAGGCTGTCGAACCAGGCGCGGGCCTGCTCGACGTAGAGGGCGTCGTTGCTGGTGTCCTCGTCGCTGGGCGTGAACGGGAAGAGGATCGCGTCCTTGCCCATCGCGTCGTAGATCGCCATCGGCTTGCCGTCTACGGAGACGGTGTGCTCGACGACGGGATAGAAGCCGAAGAAGGCTTCCTGCTCGTTGATGATGAATAGCTTGAACAGGGGTGCCGCGTTGTGGACGCGTACCTCGGTGGTGGCGGTCTTGACCAACCCGAGGTCGGCAAGCTCCTGGACGGCGTCGGTGACGGCGTGGATGGACCGGTCGGTGATCCGGCGGGCTCGCGCACGAATGCCGGGGTCGTCGGCCTGGTCCTCGGCGCGGCAGGGGATCGCCATCGGGGCGGTCATGTCGGAGATCAGCACGCGTACCCGGATGGACTCCGGGGTGAGGCGACCGATGCGGACCTTGTCCAAGGTCTCTTGGATCGCGTTGTACAGCGTCTCTCCCGAGAAGCCGGCGAAGTCGATCGTGACGTTAGTGGCCTCGAAGGCTCTCTCGATGTGCGGCCGTAGTCCTACCGGGCGTTCGGTGTTGGCGCGGACGAAGGTGCCGCTGCCCTGACGGGTCACGATCAGCCGCTCGTCTTGCAGCTTCCGCAAGGCGGCTTTGATCGTCTCGCGGGCGACGCTGAACCGTTCGACGAGGTCGTGTTGCGACGGCAACTTCTCGCCGGGCGCGAACTTCCCTGTCTTGATCTCTGCGCGGAGAGTGGCCGCGATCTGCTGCGACGGTGTGCGCGGGTCGTCTGGGTCAAGAGCCATGGACGGACGGTACCGCTGACTAGCCAGGCTAGGAAAGTTCCCACACTGTCGTTGACATGACTAGCCAAGCCGGCCTACCTTTGATCCACGTCACCTGGCTAGTCAGGATGGTCAGGTGGGATCAGGAGGTTGAGCGATGGCTCTGCGTGGCGGTACGAGGTTCGCCGTGCGTTCTGAGGACGTGTTCCCGGCGGGGTGCGCGTTGGTGCCCGAGTCGATGGGTGAGGTCGAGGACTACGACGAGAAGACGGGCCGGCGTAGCCCCGCGAAGGACAAACTGACCGGCCAACGTGTGTGGCAGGTGCGCGTGATGGACCTGGACCCGGAGCTTGGAAAGCGTTCGCGGGAGACGACGGTGAAGATCTCCGCCGACTACCAGCCGGTCCCGCCGACGGGCGCCCCTTTCGAGGCGGTGGAGTTCGACGGCATGACGGTGACGCCGTACGTGGCGAACAACGGTCGGATGGCGTACTCGCTGCGGGCTACCGGCATGCGTGCCCCGGCGGGTGTGGCCAAGAAGGCGGCGGCGTAGCCGCATCTGGTGGGGGCGGGGCTGTCAGGTCTTGGCGGACGGCAGCCCCGCCCTCTGTCTCTTCCCCCTGCTCTGTCGAGAGAGGTAGTGACGTGTCCAAGCGTAGGCGTTCGGCTGCCCCGGCCCAGCCTCGGTGCGGCGTGTGTCAGTCCCGGTTCGATCCCGCCAAGGGTGCCGATGGTCGGTGCGCCGGCTGCGTCGGGCAGCTCGTGCTTCCGTTTCCGCCGGTCCGGGATGCGTCGGGTCGGTTCGTGTCGCTGCGGGGTGCCAAGTGATCTGGCGGCCTCGCGGTGAGGTGGTGACGACCTCGGCCGGTGACCTGATCGTGTTCCGTCCGAGGCGCTTCGAGCTGCCGATGTGGGCGGTGGTGCTCGGCCTGGTGCTGCGCTGGTCGGGGCGGCTGCTGTGGTGGTGCCTGCGGCATCCGGTGGCCACCGGCTCGGTGGTCCTGGCGTTCTGGCTGTACGTCGAGTTCGACTGGCCGGGCCTGGTGGTGCCGCTCGTGCTGGGGGCGGCGGCCTCGGCGGTGTGGCGCTGGCGCGATGAGTCGTCCTGGTGGGCGTGGCTGGCGGGTCCACTGCTGGGTTCGTTCCGGCGAATCTTCGTCTACCGGCGGGTGTGGCGTGAGGCCATGACGCTGTGCGGGCTCGCCGAGACGTTCGATCGGCGGCACGTTCTGCCTGAGCTGCTGCGGGTCCGCTCGGATCAGGCCCTGGACGTGCTGACGGTGCGGATGGTCCGGGGGCAGACGCCGGAACAGTTCCAGCGGGCGAGCGCGAACCTGGCTTACGCCTTCGGCCGGCGGCATGCCCGCGTCTATGCGGAACGCCCCGGCGACCCGCCGACCCGGACCGGTCGGGGTGCGTGGCTGCTGCGGCTGGTGGATCGGGTGCGGTACCGGGACCGGCCGACGGTGCTCTACGTGGCGTTGGTGCGGACCGATGCGCTGCGCACGGTCGTGCCGCCGTTCCCGGTGCCGTCGGTGCCGGACTTCACCGCGCTGCCGCTGGCCCGGCGGGAGGACCTGCGTCCCTGGGTACTGCATCTGCTCGCGACTCACGTCCTGGTGGGCGGCGCCACCCGGTCGGGGAAGGGCTCGGTGCTGTGGTCGCTGGTCCGGGTCCTCGGCGGCGGTGTCGCCTCCGGGTTGGTGCGGCTGTGGGTGGTCGACCCGAAGGGCGGGATGGAGTTCGCGCTCGGCCGGCCGATGTTCGCCCGGTTCGCGTGCAAGTCGTTCGAGGCGATGGCGGACCTGCTCGACGAAGCCGTGACCGTCCTGTGGGAGCGTCAGACCCGGTTGGCCGGCACGGTTCGGGTGCACACGCCGACCGAGGCTGACCCCCTGCTCGTGGTCGTCGTCGACGAGATGGCCGCGCTGACCGCGTACTTGCAGGATGTCGAGCTGCGCAAGCGCATTGCCTCGTCGCTGGGGGTGCTGCTGTCGCAGGGTGCCGGCGTCGGTGTGCTGGTGGTGGCGGCGTTGCAGGACCCGCGTAAGGAGGTGCTGCCGTTTCGGGACCTGTTCCCGACCCGCATCGCGCTCGGGCTGACCGAGGCGTCTCAGGTCGACATGGTCCTTGGCGACGGTGCCCGCAACCGGGGTGCGCTGGCGGATCAGATGCCCCGGTGGGCGAAGGGCGTCGGGTACGTGATCCTCGACGGCACCCCCGACCCGATGCGGGTGCGGTTCTCGTACGTCAGTGACGACGACATCCGCGACATGGCTCAGCGGTTCCCGGCGCCGGCTGACGCCTCGGACATCCTCGCCCAGGTCGGCCGGGAAACCGCCACCGAACCGGTACGGCTTCCGTTGCCGCGTAAGCCTTCTGGGCGGCTGCTGCCCGAAGCGTTGCGCAACCTCCTCGACTCCGACGGCGGGGGTGAGCCGCGGTGACTGTCGCCCCGATCGGTCGCCGGTTCTACCGGCTGCGCACTCCCGAACCGGTCACCGCTGTGTCCGTGCGCGTCGACCCGCAACGGCCCGACCCGTACCCGGTGTATCTGGCGGTCGGTGCGGGCCGGCGACGGATGTCTCTGACCTCCGACGAGGCGTGGGCGCTGTGGCGCTGCCTCTCCGAAGCCGTCGCCACGCTCGGCGCCCCTCCCGACTACATCCGCACCGACATCCGACCGGCCAGGAGGTAACCGCGATGACCACCCTCACCCGCATCGTCAACCGGCTCCGTCGTCCGCTGCGCATCCGCCTGGTCGGTCCGTCCGACCAGACCGCCGCCGCACTGCACGGCCTGGCCCAGATGGTCAACCGCCGCCCCGACATGGCCGACCGGCGTATCCGCATCGACCTGACCATCCGCGAGAAGCCGATGCGGGAGTGGCGATGACCGAGCGCACCGAATCCGGCGTACGGCTGGTGATCCTGCTCGCCATCGCCGCCATGGCCGGCGCCGCCGCCTTCACCCACGTCCACGACCTGTCCGTCGCCCACGGCCAACCCGACTGGATCGGCTGGGCCAACGCCGTGGCGGTCGAGCTGATGACGATCTACCTCGGCCTGGAGCTGCGCGCCCGGCGGCGTGCGGGTCGACCGGTCGGCCTGGTGGGCTCGCTGTTGGTGGCGTTCGCGTTGCTGTCCCTCGCGGCCCAGGTCGCGGAAGCCGAATCGTCGGTGTGGGGCTGGGTCGTGGCGGCGGTGCCGTCGCTGGCCTTTCTCGCCCTGGTCAAGGTCGTCCTGTCCAACGCCCCGGTCACCCCGCCGGCTGTCGAACCGGACCAGCCCGGCGCGTACCGCTACGAGGAGCCGGCGGACGCCACCGAGGTTGAACCGGTCCGCCCGACCGTTCCGGCGTCGCCCGTCGTCCCGGCGGTGCTGCCTCCGCGTGGTGCTGCGCAGTCCAACCGGCCGCACGTCGTCGGGATCATCCGATGACCGCACCGACCCTGCCCGGCCTCGCGCCGGCCGCCCCGACCCCGGCTGCTGCTCCTCGGCCGGGGTCGCGGGCGGCCCGCATGGCGCTACCCCGCTCCGTGGACGTGCTCAAGGAGATCGCCGCCGAGTACGGCGTATGCGTGCGCCCCCTCGCCATGCGCCGCACCGATCTCGACACCGGCCGTACCGAGGTCATCGACCTGCCGTGCGGGGCGACCCGCGAGGACAAGTGCGCGCCGTGCGCGAAGAAGAACCGCCGGCTGCGGCAGGCCCAGATCCGGGAGGGCTGGCACCGCG
The DNA here is from genome assembly GCF_902825405.1 of Micromonospora maritima. Taxonomy (GTDB): domain Bacteria; phylum Actinomycetota; class Actinomycetes; order Mycobacteriales; family Micromonosporaceae; genus Micromonospora; species Micromonospora maritima. The sequence goes on from NZ_CADEAU010000020.1 coordinate 17,373, forward strand.
ACGAGGAACCACTACCGCCCCCGCAACCGGCCACAGACGAACAGGAATCCCTGATCCTCTTCCGCGCACACCTGGAGTTCTCCCGTGACGAGGCGTCCCGGGCGTGCCAGTGGGACCAGGTGGAAGACCTCGACGAGGCGATCCGCGAAGTGGAAGAGGCGATCGCGGCCGAAGGGCTCCGGGGACGGGTCGCCCCGCCACACGCGACCGCCGACGACGACCAGGGCGACGACGACACCGGCCCGCGCCGTAAGCGCTCGACCCGGCGGCGGCAGGACGCCCCGGAACTGCCTCGGCGCAAGGTCGAGCCGCGCACGGTCGGTAAGACGTACACCGCCCCGGACGGGACCACCTACCGGCCGTCGATGTGGCTGACGCTCACCCTCGACTCCTACGGCCCAGTCCGCCCCGACGGCACCCCGCTCAACCCCGACCGGTACGACTACCGCCGGGCCGCGTGGGATGCGGTGCACTTCCCTCGGCTGCTGGATCGGTTCTGGCAGAACCTGCGGCGCTGTGAGGGCTGGAACGTCCAGTACGCCGGCTGCGTCGAGCCGCAACGCCGACTCGCCCCACACGCACACTTCGCCATCCGGGGCACGATTCCCCGGGACATCCTGCGCACCGTCGCGGCGGCGACCTATCACCAGGTGTGGTGGCCGGCGGTCGACGTTCAGCGGTACACCGTCGACCGGCCTCCGGTGTGGGACGAGGACGCCTCGGCGTGGGTCGACCCGGACACCCGCCAGCCGCTGACCACCTGGACGGAAGCCCTCGACACGATCGACGCCGACCCGGACGCGGAACCGGTGCACGTGGTCCGCTTCGGCTCCCAGGTCGACGCCCGCGGCGTCATGCCCGGCACCGCCGACGCCGAACGGACCATCCGGTACGTCACGAAGTACATCACCAAGCACACCGGCGACTGCCACAAAGCCACCACCGACCGGCAACGCGCCCACCTGGACCGGCTGTGGCGGGAACTGCGCGTGACCCCGTGCACCGACCGGTGCGCGAACTGGCTGCTGTACGGCGTCGCGCCGAAGAAGGCACACGCGAAGCTCAAGCCGGGCCGCTGCAAGGGCAAGGTCCACCAGCGGGACACCCTCGGCATCGGCGGCCGGCGCATCCTCATCTCCCGCGACTGGTCCGGCAAGACGCTCTCCGACCACAAACACGACGTACGCGCCTGGGTGCGGGCACTGCTCGGCGTCACCGTCGGCCTCGATGGCGTCGACGACCAGGGCGCCACCGTCGAACCGGTCCGCCACGCCTGGGAACTCGCCCGCCCCGATGATCCCGACGTGCCGGCGATGGCCCACCGGCTGCTGCGGTCGATCAGCGAACGCGCCCGCTGGCGCTCCGAACTGCTCGCCGCCAAGGACCGCGCGGCCCAGCTCCCCGACGACAGCGCGACGACGGAAGCGGACGACAAGACGGGGGAGGGGCTGTGATGGCCAAGGACGAGCTGTGGACGGTTCGGGACGTGTCGGCGTACCTCCGGGTACCGCAGGAGACGCTGTACCGCTGGCGCAAGGTCAAGTACGGTCCGCCGGCGGCCCGGGTCGGCCGACACCTGCGCTACGAGCCGGAAGCGGTCCGGGCCTGGGTACGTGAGCAGGCGGCGGCCTGATGGGGCACGTCGAGGATCGCTGGTACAAGACGTTGCGTCACGAGGGCGGGCGAAAGGAGCGGGTCAAGACGCAACTGTTCGGCAAAGGGCTGCGCTACCGGGTGCGGTACATCGGGCCGGACGGCAAGGAACGCAAGAAGTCCTTTCCGGACCGGGCCAAGCGTGAGGCTGAGGCGTTCATGGTCTCGACCGAGACGGACAAGCTACGCGGCTCCTACGTCGACCCGCTGGCCGGCCGCATGACCTTCGCCGAGTACGCCGAAACCTGGCTCCGCACGCGCTCCTTCGACGAGTCGACGCGGGAGGTCACCGAGCATCGGGTACGCAAGTACCTGCTGCCGTTCTTCGGCTCTCGGCAACTGGCGGCGATCAAGCCGGGCCACATCCGGGAGTGGGACGCCGCGTTGGTCGGCAAGCTGGCCCCAGCGACCCGGGCCGTCATCTTCGCGCACCTGCGGACCATCCTCGGCGCGGCCGTCGACGACGAGCGGATTGCCAAGAATCCGTGTTCGGCGAAGTCGGTCACCCCGCCGCGACCGGTGCAGCGCCGGATAGTGCCGCTGCGCTACGACCAGGTTTCGGCAATCCGCGGTGGCCTCGCCCAGCGGTACCGGGCGATGGTCGACCTGGGCGCCGGCTGCGGTCTGCGGCAGGGCGCAATCCTCGGGCTGGGCGTCGACGACATCGACCTCGACGCCGGATGGGTGCACGTCTCGCGTCAGGTCAAGCTCGTCCGCTCCCGGCTCGTCTTCGGCCTGCCCAAGAACGACCGTGACCGCCGGATACCCCTGCCGGACTCCGTCGCCCTAGTGCTGCGTCGGCACATCGACGACTTCCCGCCGGTGTCGCTCACCCTGCCATGGGAGAACCCCGCCGACGAGGAGCGGGTGACGGTGCCGCTGCTGTTCACCACCAACCGGCGCGGCGCGATCAACCGGCACACCTTCGACGACAAGAGTTGGCGCCCCGCCGTCCGGGCGGCCGGCATCACGCCGACCCGGGCCACCGGGATGCACGCGCTGCGCCACTTCTACGCCTCGTCGCTGCTCGACGCGGGGGAGAGCATCAAGGCCCTGGCGTCGTACCTCGGCCACGCCGATCCGGGCTTCACGCTCCGGGTCTACACGCACCTGATGCCGGCCAGCGAGGAACGCACCCGCAACGCGATCGACACACTCTTCCGGTCAGCGGATGCAGTAGGGAATCTCGCGGGAGGCGCGGTCGCACCTACTAACCTGCGGGCGAGGCAATCTCCTCACTCGCTACGCAGGACTGTCGAGTAACAGTCCTTCCTCAAGGGACGGTGGGTGGTCCATACTCTAGAGGTGATCGCTATGCTGCTAGCCCGTGCCGTCATGCTGCCGGCTGCGGGAGCAGTTGTAACACTGGCCCAGCTAGGTTTGCCAAACGCCCAGTTCTGGGAACGGCAGACGTCTCTCCAATGGGCAAGCGTTGTGGCGCTGGCGATTTTTGCGCTGTATGAGGCGGTGCGGTCTGTTAACTACGCTGTGCAAGCGGCCCACATCAGGGAATATGACAATAACTTGCGGGCCTGTCTAAGCGTAGTGATCTCTATGGCCGTTCAGATCACTGGCGCACCTTGGGATGAATTGTCGGTTCGCTATTACCGAACTCGCGGAACGTTCCTTTGGCGCCGTTTGGAGTTGGTCGCTGCGGTTTGCGCTGGCGCGAATATAGTGGATTCGCATCGGGTTTTCTCGCCAGGTGTCGGTTTGGTGGGAACTGCTTTTTCTGAACAGGTAATACTCTGCGAAGAGTGGGGTGAATTTGTTCGGACCGCAACCGAGCAGGGCCCAGGTGCTTGGATGAAGCGCGACAAATCGGAGCGTTATGGCCTTAGTTGGGGGCAGTTGCGCCGGTCTGATCAGCCTGATGGGGTGGTGGCAAGTCCGACCTTCGCGCTATCTGGTCGTCCTGATGGATGCATACTATTGAGTGGTCCGCTCAAATTGGCAGATCTTACAGGTGACGAAATGCGGCGTACACTGGATGAGTTAGCTGCTGCGCTGGATCAACTTGGCTCGCCGCCGATGGGTTGGTGGAGTACGCATGACCGGTAACTCGGATTCCCCTGTACGGCGGCTCCCGACGCCTGCGGGACAAGTCTCTCCTGGTTTTGCTCGACTGCTCTCCAAGTATGGCGCATCTCCGAGGTTGATGCGGAAGATCAAAGGAATTACTAGAAATTCAGACCGAACCTCGACCGATCTATCTTCGAGCGGTTCCGCTCAAGCGGTGCAGTCGGATGAAGTGGTAGCTGTGAGCAGTGGTGCGTCTAGCCCTTTTGCTGCGGGCATTCGTGTGCTCTTGCAAGAGCAGGGTTCCCTGAATGAGTCGTTGGCTCAAGTTGTTCGTTCGGCTTCGGGTGACACTCAAGGCGAGGAAGCCTTTAGGTTGGCTCTTCATGAAGCGAAGGGATATGCGGAAAGGATTCCGATTTCTGTTGCCTCCGAAGCTCTAGATTCTGCGTTGAAGAGGCAGAATGAATGGGTGAGGAAAGTTGGCTGGTCGACCCGACCTTTAGCGCCCAGTGTGACTCCTGATATGTCCAAGCTTCGTCGGCGGCTGGCCGAGGCTTTAAAAGCGTACGGCGAAGTGGACATCTCTATGGATCGTGCGCTACGCGGCTCTTTCGGCCAGCCTTCGAGGGATTTGGCTGCCGGCTCGCGTCCAAAATCGCCACCGGCAGGTGAGACCAGCAATACTGTGGTCATTCTTGAGCAAGTGGTATCGGATCTGGAAGCAGCTTTAGGTCCCCGCCACTTGGCCACGCTGATCGTTCGCAGATCTCTAGGTGAGGCGCGAGGCGCGGCAGGAGATGATGGCCATGCCATTCTAGACCTTGTGCTCGTGGCGGCGGATCTAGAGAAAATCTCGGGTCCCGGCCACCCCGAGCTGCTGAAAGCCCAAACGAGCTTGGCGCGCCTCGTTGTGCCTCTCAGTAACCTCTTCCGATGAGCGGTAGACGCCCTGCAGACGCCCTGTAACCGTTTAACAGGGCCATTTGCGCAGACCAGGACGCTAACAATTGCAAAATCCGGCGTACAGGTCGACTCGTCCGTCGCCCACCAGCTCAGAGCGGGGTAGCCGGCGAACTTGACATCGCCGACCGCTCGCCGGCTTGGCATCGTCCTGAGGACCCGCGCCTACTCGGGAGAATCCAGCCACCCTCGCATGGCTGGCAGTACGGCCATGACGACAGCGTCCGCAAGCTCCTCGGCCAGATGCGCATCCACGTCCCCGTACTTCGCCGCTTCAGCCAGGCAGGCGCGGGCAGGGGAAAGTACAGACAACGGGACGCCGTGCAGAGGATGTCCCGGGTGGTCCTCGTACCCGTTGCGATCTTCGCGGCCCTGCTGCATCGATCCATCCTGACAGGGGCAGCCGTCGGGTCCGACACCTCGTCGCGCCACCAGGCACCGTCAGCTTGAGCGGGAGGCCGACACCATCGTGCCGGGGCCGCGCTCGTGCGACGTTCCGGATCTTGTTCGGCCCGTCGGCGGGTGTCAGGCTTCGGAGATGACCTTGCTCAGGCTGATCGAGACGACTCCGGGACAGTTCTCGCTGCTGTTGGATGCCGGAACCACACCTGTCGACGCCCTGGTCGAGGAGCTCGGCCACGAGCCCAACGGGTACTTCTGGAGAGGCGTCGCGGAAGTCCTGGTCAGCACCCAGGCCCCGACGCTCGGAGGCCGGTTCGCCTACGACCCGGAGGGCGGCATGTTCTGCGCCCACGGCACCGACCGGGGCGCGCTGCACGAGTTGGAGGCGCTGTTGAACACCGTCGCGGCCGACGGTGAACGCATGCGGCGGCTGATCACCGATGCCGAGGCGCGCGGGTTCGAGTTCGACGACTGACATCCAACGGGCGGCGGTGCGACTGTTCACGGGTGCGGGTGATCGCCTGTCGTCGGCCATCGGTTGAGGTGCCGCTCGACGACCTCCCGTACCTCACGACGCAGGTCCGGGTGCTCGCTGCCGCTCATCCCCTCGGCCGCGAGCACCGCGTCGGTGAAGCCGTCCACCCCACCCGGAGGCGACTCGCGGAGCCGACGGCTCTCCTCCGGTGGCAGGCAGAAGCCCAGCCTGACGCAGAGTTCGTCGAGGAGCCGGCGCACGTCGGACTCCCGGTCGCTTCGGTGGCCCATGGGAGACAGCATGACCCCGGCGCGTCGACCCTCCCTAGGGGGAGCATGGGTGCGGTTCCGGATGTCGGTCGCCGTACAGGCCGCGCAGGATCGGGGCATGAGCCTGCCCCGACCGCGCCTCCCGCTCCGGGACGCCGACGGCGTACGCCGGTTCCGGCTCTTCCTGGTCGCCGCCGTGCTCACCGTCGCGGTGACCCGGCTCTACCTGGCCGCCACCGGCTTCCCGCAGCTCGGCTCCGGCGACCTGCACGTGGCGCACCTGCTCTGGGGTGGGCTGGGCATGCTCGTCGCGCAGCTGCTCCCGATGCTCTTCCTGGGCCGGGCGGTGCGCACCGCCGCCGCCGTGCTCGCCGGCGTGGGCTTCGGGCTGTTCATCGACGAGGTGGGGAAATTCGTGACCCGGGACCACGACTACTTCTACGAGCCGGTCGCCGCGCTGATCCACGCCACGCTTCTCGGCGCGTGCCTGTTCGTGGTCCTCGTGGTGGGCCGTCGGCCGCCCACCGAGCGGGAACGGCGGGCCAACGCGGCCCAGGCCCTGGCGTACGCGGTGGCGGCGGGTGACGTCCGCCGCCCGGGGTTCCGCTGGCCGGACCGTCTGCGTACCCCTGTCGAGCTGATGGCGGGAACGACGGGGACACCCGCGTGGGACCGTGCCACGGTGGTGGCGGTCGGGCTGCTCGCCGTGTTCTCGGTGGGCCGGCCGCTGGTGCTGTTGTCCCGTGAGCCGGGGTTGTGGCGCGGCACCCACCTGGCGGCGGCGGTCGCCGCGTTGCTCGTCACCGCCGTCGGGCTGGGCCTCTGGGCGGCGGGCCGGCGGGCACGCGCGCTCGGGGCGCTCACGTCCGCCCTGGTGGTGCATCTGGTCGTGGTGCAGTTCTTCTGGCTGCTCGACCACGAGTTCGCCGGCTTCGCGCTGGTGCTGGTCACGTTGGCCCTGCTCGCCCGCTGCCGGGGGATGGCCGCCCGCCACCGGACGCCGGCGGGTGGCGCGGACCCTCGGACGCGGGTCGCGGTCTGAGTCGTTCGTGATATCAGCTCGACAGGCGGCGAGAACCGAGGTCCGGGCCGGCGGCGTCGCCGACCGTCGGTCGCCGGAGCGCCGTCGGAGAGGGGCCCGGGGACGGCCGGGGCCGGCGCGCCGGTCCCGGCCGTCCCCGGGGACCGGCGCGACCGGCGTCGGTCAGGACGTGGTCGGGACGACGCCGTCGAGCAGGTCGCCCACGTGGGCCGCGGTGGTCGGGGCGTGCAGGTGCGGCCGCGCCACGTTGATGCTGTCCGAGCCGACCACGGCGAGCAGGGCCTGCGGGCTCACCGCGTAGACGCTGAGACAGCCGCCCTCGTTGCGCACGGTGGCCTGCTGGAAGTCACCCTGACCCAGCCGGGATCCGACCTGCCGGCCCAGCCCGAACATGGTGGCCGACAGGGCCGCCAGGTCGTCCGGATCGGCGCCGTTCTGCAGGTTGTGCGTGATGAGCAGCCCGTCGACGCCGCCGAGGACACAGCCGTGCACCCCGGGGATCTGCAGCCGCAGCGCGGACAGCTCCTGCCCGATGGCCGGGTACGGCAGGGCGGGGTTGCCGGCCAGCGAGTGCGGCAGCGTGCGCGCGGGTGGCAGGGCGCCGGACCGGGCCGGCGTACGGCGGGGGAGGTCGTCCACCCGGCTCACAGCTCCAGGGTCTCCTCGATCACGCGCAGCTGGTGCCGGGCCATCGCGAGGTTGGCCCGGCTCTTGCTCACCATCAGGTAGAGGAACAGCCCCTTGCCGGTGCGGTTGCTCAGCGGTCGGATCAGGTGGTACTGGCTGCCGAGCGTGATGAGGATGTCCTCGATCTCGCCGGTGCCTCCGGCCACGCCGAGCGTCATGCCACTGGTGTAGTCGACGAGTGCGGCTCCGATCGCCCCGTCGATGCTCATCGCGTTCTTCAACGCGACGTCAAGGTTGCCCACGGTTCTCTCCCCAGGTCGGACGGGAGGCGCCGGCGGTCCGCTCCAAGGTGAGCCTCGGCCCACCCGCCGGTCCCGTAAGTGGTACTCCGCGACCGATGGTCGATCCCGGCTCCTGCTGCTAGTGCGCGGTCCGCGTCGAGTCGCGCACCGTCTTCCGCCGTTCCCGGCCCCGACCGCCACGACCAGGTCTAATGTGGAGAGGGCGACGACTATTTGTGGCGTTCCGGTGGCGGCCGGGCGCTTCCCGGTGCACAGTGATCGCATGAGCGACGACGGAAGTGGTGGGCACTACTACTGGTGCACGCGACACCACCGGGTCGAGACCGATGCCGACGTGTGCCCTGCGAAGCACGTTCTCGGACCGTACGCCTCAGCCCCCGACGCGGAGAACGCCCTGCAGCAGGTGCGGGAGCGTAACGACGCGTGGGACGCCGAGGACGCCCGTTGGGCCGGGGAGGGCCGCTAGACGGCGCGGGAGGGCCCGCGTCGAGGTGATCCGTGCTCCGCGAGGGCGAGAGCACGTCCCCAGGAAAGGGAACCGAGATGGCCGAAGCACAGCAGGCCACCCGCCCGGCCGCGAAACGGACGACCGCGAAGAGGACCACCGCGGGCAGGACGACGACGGTCACCAAGGCGTCGCCGAACGCCTCGGGCGCCGGCGCCGGACGGACGCCGGCGAAGAAGGCGGTGGCGAAGAAGGCCGCCGCCAAGAAGGTCGTGTCGGCGGCGCGCAAGGCGCCGGCCACCCGGGCCACGGCGGCCCGGACGACCGCCAAGAAGACCGCGGCCACGAAGACCGCCGGTCGGACCGCTCCGGCCACGAAGACCACCGCCAAGAGCGCGCCGGCGAAGAAGGCCACCGCGAAGAAGGCCACCGCGAAGAAGACGGCGGCGAAGAAGGCGCCCGCGAAGAAGACCACGACGGCGGCGAAGAAGACCACCGCGGCGAGGAAGACCACCGCGGCCACCGCGCGGACGACCACCACCGCGAAGAAGGCGCCGGCGAAGAAGACCACGGCCGCGAAGAAGACCACCGCGGCCAAGAAGGCGCCGGCCAAGAAGACCACCGCGTCGACGCGGCCGGCGGCGCGCAAGACGGCGGCCAAGAAGGCGCCGGCGAAGAAGACCACCACCGCGCGCAAGACCACGGCCGCCAAGAAGACCACGGCGGCCAAGAAGGCGCCGGCCCGCAAGACCACCACGGCCAAGCGGACCACCACCGCCCGCAAGGCCCCGGCCTCCCGGTCCTGACCGCGACCGCTCACCCGCGCGCCGGGAGCCGACGCCGCAGGCGTCGGTACGGGGCGGCGCCGCCGCGCCGGTGAGCGGAACGTGCGGGGCGCTGTCAGGATTGACCGCGTGGTGATCCGACGCGTACTGGCGCCCCGCATCGACTTCGGCGCGCTGCGCCGCGAGCTGGGACTGCCCGAGAGCTTCCCGGCCGCGGCGCAGCGCGAGGCCGACCAGGCGGCGGCCGCGCCGCCGCCGGCCGTCGCCGACCGGACCGACGTCCCGTTCGTCACGGTCGACCCGGCGACCTCACGCGACCTCGACCAGGCCATGCACCTCGCCCGCCGTCCCGGTGGCGGCTACCGCGTCCGGTACGCGATCGCCGACGTGTTCACCCACGTACGCCCCGGCGGTGACCTGGAGGCGGAGACGTGGCGTCGGGGCCAGACGGTCTATCTGCCGGACGGCAACGTGCCGCTGCACCCGCACACGCTCAGCGAGGGGGCGGCCAGCCTGCTGCCCGACGCCGACCGGGCCGCGGTGCTCTGGACCATCGACCTGGACGCCGACGGCGGCACGGGGGCGGTCACGCTGGAACGGGCCCTGGTGCGCAGCCGGGCCAAGCTCGACTACGGCGGCGTGCAACGTGACGCCGACGCCGGCCGGCTGCCGGAGCCGATCGCCCTGCTGCCCGAGATCGGGGCCCTGCTCACCGCCCGTGGCCTCGACCGGGGCGCGATCAACCTGCCGCTGCCCGAGCAGGACGTCGAGCCCGACGGTGACGGCTGGCGGCTGGTGCTGCGCGGCCCCGGCCCGATGGAGGAGCACAACGCCCAGATCTCGCTGCTGACCGGCATGGCCGCCGCCGACATCATGCTCGCCGGCCGGATCGGGCTGCTGCGGACGATGCCGCGTCCCCGCCCCGAGGCGGTCGAGCGGCTGCGGACGGCCGCCGACCCGCTCGGCGTGCCGTGGCCGGACGGCGTCCCGGTCGGTCGGGTGCTCGCCGGGCTGGACGCCTCCCGACCCCGGGCGGCCGCCTTCGTCGACCAGGCCGCCGAGCTGATGCGCGGTGCCGCGTACACCGCCTTCGACGGCACGGTTCCCGAGCAGCCCGAGCACGGCGGTGTCGCCGCCGCGTACGCGCACGTCACCGCGCCGCTGCGCCGGCTCGCCGACCGTTACGCCACCGAGGCGTGCCTGGCCCTGCACGAGGGCCGGGAGGTGCCCGAGCACGTCCGGGCCGCGTTGCCGAAGCTGCCGGAGGTGATGGCGACGACCGACCGGACCGCCGGCGCGGCCACCCGGGGCGCGATCGAGCTGGCCGAGGCGGTGCTGTTGGCGCACCGGGTCCTGGTTGGCCGAGCGGTCGTGCGGGTCGACCTCGAAGACGTACCCGTGGTCCTTGAGGAACTGACCGCCGGCCCGCTGTTCGGTCTCCTC
>NZ_CADEAU010000021.1 GCF_902825405.1 Micromonospora maritima
CCGCTCGCCGACCTGGACCGGCTCGTGGCGGACCTCGCCGCCGGGGGCACCCTGATCTTCGCCCACCGGGTACGCCTGCTCGTGGCGCACCGGGCCGGCGACGAGGCGCAGCGGCGGGCCGCCGAGGCGCAGGTGGCGGCGGTGGACGAGGACCGGGCCGAGTTGACGCTGTCGGTGAAGGAGCGGGACGACTTCTTCACCACGTTCTTCGTCAGCACCTGGTCGCCGTACGTGACGAAGGCGGCTGCCCGGATCGGGATCGGCCCGACCGGCGTCACCATGGTGTCGGTGGCGTTCGCGGTGGCGGCGGCGGTGCTGTTCGGCGTCGGTGGCCGGCCCGCGTTGGTGGCCGGCGCGGTCCTGCTCTACCTGGGCTTCGTGCTCGACTGCGTGGACGGGCAGTTGGCCCGTTACACCCGGCACTTCAGCGCCTGGGGCGGCTGGCTGGACACGATGGCCGACCGGTTCAAGGAGTACGTGGTCTACGCCGGCCTCGGGTACGGGGCCACCCACGCCGGGTTCCGGTACGGGTGGGCGCTGGCGCTGGCCGCGATGACGTTGCAGACCGTGCGGCACATGACCGACACCTGGTACGGCGCGCTGCACGACGAGGCGGCGCGCCGGCCGAAGGTGGTGACCGGGGACGCGGGCGGCATCGGCGGGAAGCTGAACGCGGCGTCGACGCGGGTGCAGGCGGACACCGGCTCGGTCTCGTACTGGCTGAAGCGGACCGTGGTGTTCCCGATCGGCGAGCGGTGGGCGTTGATCGCGCTGGCCGCCGCACTGTTCGGGCCGCTGGTGGCGCTCTGCGCGGTGCTGGTCTGGGGCACGCTGGCGTTCGCGTACACCGGGGCGTTGCGGACGTTGCGGGCGCGCTGGATGCGGGTGCCGGTGCTGACCACCGTCGACACCGGCCTGCACCGGGACGACGGCCTGCTGACCCGGGGGATGCCGACGGGCCGGCGGCCGCTGGGCTCGGCGCTGGTGGCCGCGCTCGGCGCGGCGGCGCTGCTGGCCTGGGCGCTGTGGGCGGTGCACGACGGGGACGGGCCGCCGAGCTGGGCGGTGATCGTCGCGCTGGTGCTGCTGCTGGGGGCGGCGCAGGGGGCGCGGGCACCGCACGCGGGGGCGTTGGACTGGCTGGTGCCGGCCGCGCTGCGGGCCGCCGAGTACCTCTTCGCCATCGCGGTCGGGGTGGCCGGGCGCGCGCCGGCCTGGTTGATCTTCGGGTACGTCCTGGTGCTCACGCTGCACCACTACGACCTGACCGCCCGGCTGGAGAAGCGACAGTCGGCGCCCCCGCTGCACGCCGCCACGCTGGGCTGGGAGGGTCGCTCGTTCCTGCTGGGAATCGCGCTGATAGCCGGAATTGTGAGTATCGCTCTGGCTACACTCGGTACGTACCTTCTTGTGGTTTTCGTCGCGAGTGTGGTCCTCGCCTGGGTGGTCCTGCCGGCCCGCGCCCGCGGGGGTGCCCCCTCGCCGGGCTGACGGAGGGCGGGCCGGGATGACGCTGATCAGCTTCGTCGTGCCGGCCTACAAGGTGCAGGGCTACCTGCGGGAGTGTCTCGACTCGATCCTCGACCAGCCGTTCGGCGACCTCGAGGTGATCGGCGTGGACGACGCGTCGCCGGACGGCAGCGGCGAGATCCTGGCCGAGTACGCCGCCCGCGACCCCCGGGTCCGCCCGGTCCGGTTGACCGAGAACGTCGGGCTCGGTCCGGCCCGCAACATCGGGCTGGACCGGGCCGTCGGCGAGTACGTGTGGTTCGTCGACGGGGACGACTGGCTGGTACCCGGCTGCCTGCCGCACGTCGCCGACCGGCTCCGCGACACCCGCCCGGACGTCCTGCTGGTGGACCACGTCCGGGCACACTGGAACGACGTCGGCACCCGCAGCGCCATGCGCGACGTCTTCCCGGAGCCGCCCGGCCCGACCACGTTCGCGCTGCGGGACCGGCCGGAGACGCTGCGGCTGCTGCACACCGCCTGGAACCGCCTGGTCCGTCGGGAGTTCCTGGTCGAACGCGGACTCCGCTTCGAACCGGGCTGGTACGAGGACGTCTCGTTCAGCTATCCCGCGCTGATGGCCGCCGACCGGATCGGCGTGCTGGACCGGGTCTGCCTGAACTACCGGCAGCGCCGCACCGGGGCGATCACCCGGACCCGGGGCGACCGGCACTTCGAGGTGTTCGCCCAGTGGCACCGGGTGTTCCGGCTGATGGACCGGTGGGGGCCGGCGGTGACCGGGCTGCGGCCGGCGATCTTCGAGCGGATGGTCTGGCACCACCTGACCGTGCTCGGCAACGGCGACCGGATCGCGCCCGAACTGCGGGCCCCGTTCTTCGCCCAGATGCACGCCGACTACGTCCGCTTCCTGCCGCCCGAGGGCTACCCGGCCCCGCCGGGCGTGGAAGGGCTCAAGCACCGCCTGGTGGCGGCCGGGCGGTGGCGGACGTTCAGCGCGTTGCGCGAGGCGCACCAGGCGGGGGAGACCGCCCGGCGGACGGCCCGGGTCGCCCGCCGGCGGGTGGCGCCGGTCCTCCGGCGTACGGCCCGACTGGCCCGGGACACCGCGATGCGCGAGTACTACCGGGCCGAGTTGCGCCGGCCGATCGACCCGACGCTGGCGGTCTACGCGGCCTACTGGTACCGCGGCTACTCGTGCAATCCCGCCGCGGTCTACGAGGCCGCGCGCCGGCTCGCGCCGCAGGTGCGCGGGGTGTGGATCGTCCGGCGGGACCGGGTGGCAGCGCTGCCGTCGGGGGTGGAGTACGTGGTCGCCGGGACCCGGGAGTACCACCGCGTGCTGGCCCGGGCGCACTGGCTGGTCAACAACGTCAACTTCCCCGACTTCGTCCGTAAGCGCCCCGGGTCGGTGCACGTGCAGACGCACCACGGCACGCCGGTGAAGGTGATGGGGCTGGACCAGCAGCGTTACCCCGTCGGTGCGATGGGGATGGACTTCGCCGGGCTGCTGCGCCGGGTGGACCGCTGGGACTACAGCGTCACCTCGAACAGCTTCTCCACCCAGATGTGGGAGCGGGCCTACCCCGCGGACTACACCACGCTGGAGGTCGGCTACCCGCGTAACGACCGGCTGGTCCGGGCGACGTCCGAGGACTGCCGCCGGGCCCGCGCCACGCTCGGCCTGGGACCCGAGGAGTACGTGGTGCTCTACGCGCCGACCCACCGCGAGCACCTGCCCGGTTGGCGCCCGCCGTTCGACCCGGACCGGATGCGCGACGCGCTCGGCCCGACCGGCCGACTGCTCATGCGCAGCCACTACTTCCACGACCGGGAGCGGCACCCGCGAGGACCCGCGGCGGGCGGGGTGCTGGACGTGAGCGCCCACGACCGGGTGGAGGACCTCTACCTGGCCGCCGACGTGCTGGTCACGGACTACTCGTCGGCGATGTTCGACTACGCCGTGCTGGACCGGCCGATCGTGGTCTACGCGCCGGACTGGGACGCCTATCGGGTCGCCCGAGGCGTCTACTTCGACCTTCTGGCCGAGCCGCCGGGCGCGGTGGCGGTGGACTTTCCGGGGCTGCTCGACGTGTTCCGTTTCGGTGCGGTCGACGACGATACGGCCCGGCGGGCGCGGACGGCGTTCCGGGACCGCTTCTGCGCGCTCGACGACGGGCACGCCGCCGAGCGGGTGGTGCGACGGGTGTTCCTCCACGATCCGGCGGGATGAGCGGTTACTGGTTGGTCACTTAACCGTGGGGTCCGGCGAATGGCGCTTAATAGGACTGTCACGAGACGAACATGGCACGTTTACCCGATGTGCGGATCCGATGATCCTGGTCACAGTCATTGCCGGGTTCGGGCGAGCGACTGGGGAGGTGACGGTGACCACCGTCGCGCTCAAGGATGTCACCAAGGTGTTCCAGGACGGAACGATCGCGGTCGACACCATCAATCTGGACGTCAACGACGGCGAGTTCATGGTGCTGCTCGGCCCGTCGGGCTGCGGCAAGTCCACCGTGCTGCGGATGGTGGCGGGGCTGGAGGATCCGACCTCCGGCGCGGTCATGCTCGGCGGCGAGGTGGCCAACGACCTGCCGCCGCGGGACCGGAAGATCGCCATGGTCTTCCAGGACTTCGCGCTCTATCCGCACATGACCGTCGGTGACAACATCGGCTTCCCGCTGCGGCTCTCCGGCGTCGAGCCCGGCCCGCGCGGCGAGCGGATCCAGGACGTCGCCGGCGCGCTGGGCATCGGCGACGTACTCGCGCGCAAGCCCAGCCAGCTCTCCGGCGGCCAGCGGCAGCGGGTCGCCATGGGCCGGGCGATAGTGCGCCGTCCCGGCCTCTTCCTGATGGACGAGCCGCTGTCCAACCTGGACAGCGGGCTTCGCGCCGAGCTGCGGGCGGAGATCTCCGGGCTCACCCGCGAGCTGGGCGTCACCACCATCTACGTCACCCACGACCAGGCCGAGGCGCTCACCATGGCCGACCGGGTCGCCATCATGCGCAAGGGCGTGCTCCAGGACGTGGGCACCCCCACCCAGGTCTACGGCCGGCCGGCCACGCTCTACGTCGCCGCGTTCCTCGGCAGCCCCCGGATGAACCTGCTGGAGGCGTCGGTCTACGTCCACCTCGACCGGTACGTCGCGCTGAACCTCGGCGAGCAGGCGCTCTACCTGCCCTGGGACGACATCCGCAGCCGGGCCGTGGCGCACTACCACGGCGAGCGCATCGTGGTCGGCATGCGGGCCGAGGCGCTCACCCCGGTCGCCCCGGACACCCCGGGCGACGTGCTGCACGGCCGGATCCGCTATCTGGAGCACCACGGCCACGAGTCGCTGGCCTTCCTCGACATCGGCGCCACCGCGATCGTGGTCGACGAGATGGGCACCCCGGTCGAGCGGGCCGCTCCCGGCCAGCGCAGCCTGCGCCGGTTCGGCCAGGTGATGCAGCGGCTGACCGGTCGGGCGGCGGAGCCGGCGGCCGACGCGCTCCCGGCACCCCACGGCGGTGGCGGGGGCAACCGCACCAGCGTGCTGCCCGACCCGGGCCGGCACCACCGCCGTCCGGCGGAGCTGGCGGTACGGCTCGCGCCGTATCCGCAGGTGTCGTCCGGGCACCCGCTCGCCGTGCAGGTGCGGATGGACGCGCTGCACTTCTTCGACGAGCGCGGCGACCGCATCGACGTCGGCTGGCGCTGAGATGTAAGGAGGGGCCCCCTATTAACGCATTCTGCATAGGAGGGGGCCCCTATTAACACCCCTTCAGGCCGGCGAAGACGACAGCAAGTGTGCGGGCTTGCAGGTGGTCGTCCCACCCGCCGTGCAGGGCACCCTGACACAGGCTGGCCAGCAGCGCCATCACCTCGGGCAGCCGTACCGAAGCGGTGATCACCCCGTCGTCCTGGGCCTGTGCCAGCAACCTCCCCACCGCGTCCCTGAGGTGTTCCACCGCGTCCGGGATGCGGACGTCGACCCCGGAGCCGGCGAGCAGGTCGACGGCGGCCTTCTTCGCCGCGGCCTGGGCCACCACGTGCCGGAAGAACGCGAAGAGATCGCGTTCGGTGGCCTCCTCGACGAGCTTCGCGAGCAACCTTTTCATGATCGCGGCAAGCAGGTCGTCCTTGGTGGGGAAGTGGCGGAAGACCGTGCCGATGGCGACGCCGGCCCGGCGGGCCACCTCCTCGGTGGAGGCCCGCGTGCCGAACTCGGCGAAGACCGCCTCGGCGGCGTCGAGGATGCGTGCCCGGTTGCGCTGCGCGTCGGCGCGGCGCGGCGGTCCATCTACCAAAGTGAGTCTCCACTCATTATTGTCGGAGGCAAGTCGAGTCGTCGCTCATTATTCAGGAGGCAAACATGACGCCCACCGAGATCTTCGACAGCATGCGGACCCGGTTGCTGGCCGACCTGCCCACCTACGAGGCGGACGTGCTCGCCGACGACGTGGTGGTCGAGACACCGTTCGCCGCGCCCGGCCAGCCGACGCGCACCGTTGGAAAGCAGCAGGTCCTCGACCGGACCCGGGCGGGTCGGGCGGCGTTCCCGGTCCGGTTCGACGACTGCCGCAACGTGGTCGTCCACCAGACCGCGGATCCCGACGTGATCGTGGTCGAATACGAACTGGTCGGCACGCACACGTCGACCGGCGTCACCACCTCGGCGCCGTTCATCGGGGTGCTGCGGACCCGGGACGGCAAACTCGCCCACTGGCGCGAATATCAGCACACCCTCGCCATCGCGCAGGCCATGCTGCCTCCACGCTGAGGGCTGTCATCCGCCGGGTGGTCCGATGATCGGGCGGCGGTGCGGGGCCCAGGCGACAAACCGGGTGAACATCTCCGTGGGTGACGGCGCGTCGTCGGGGTTGAGCCGGTAGAGGTCGCGCGTCGCCTCGTAGAGCAGCCCGCACAGGTAGATGGCCAGCCCGATCCGGTTGTCCTCGTACTCGTTCTTGAGCAGCAGCCGGGCCAGCGGGCACGGCCACGGCCGGCCGCAGGCCCGGCAGCACCACATCGGACGCAGCGGCGTGTGCGGGGTGGCGTGCAGGGGATACGGGCGGGGGCGGTCCGCCGCCGGCCCGTCCGGTGGCTGCCCGAGCTGATGGCTGATCACGGGCGCTCCTCTCGGTCGCGGGAACCGGACGACTTCGGCTCCACTGCGTGACAGTGTCGTCACCGCGTGACTAGGGTCGGAAGGCGTTCCGCCCCCACCTTCCCGGCCGTCCGACCGGCCGACGTCCGTGTGCAGCCGTGTGCAGAGGTGTGCAGATGATCCGTGTGCCGTTGTGGGAACTGTTCGCCGGTGAGCTGCGCCGGTTGCGCACCGAGGCCGGGCTGACGCAGGAGGCGTTGGGTGAGCGGGTGAGCTATTCGGCCTCGCTGGTGGCGGCCGTCGAGCAGTGCCGCCGCGCGCCGCGCGCCGAGTTCACCGAGCGCTGCGACGAGGTGCTGAACGGCGGCGGCCTGCTGCTCCGCATCCGGGACGCGCTGATGCAGGAGGCGCTGATGCCGTGGTTCCGCGAGTGGGTGAGCATCGAGCAGGAGGCGACGGCCCTGCGCAGCTTCCAACCGCTGGTCGTGCCCGGTCTGTTGCAGACCGAGGAGTACGCCCGCGCGCTGCACGAGGGCGCGAGTCCACTTGTCGGTGATGCCATGGAGCAGCAGGTGGCCGCGCGGATGGCCCGGCAGGCGGTGCTGGACCGTCCGGCACCGCCGCAGTTCGTGGCGGTGCTCGACCATTCGCTGCTCACTCGCGGTGTCGGCGGTCCGAAAGTGATGCGGGAGCAGTTGTCGCACCTGGTCGAGGTTGGTCGTCGGCCCCGGGTGCATCTGCATCTGGTGCCGGAGACGGTCGGTGCCTATCCGGGCCTCAACGGTGCCTTCGTGCTTGCCACCCCGGCGGACGGCGATGACGTGGGCTACCTGGACAACCAGTTGCACGGCACGATTGTCGAGCGACACGCGGACGTAAAATCACTGCGGCAGACGTGGGAGTCGGTTCGTGCGGAGGCGATGCCGCACGGGGCGACCCTGGCGGCGATCTCGGAGGCGGCGAAGCGATGGAGTTGACCGGCGCGACCTGGCGTAAGAGCAGCCGCAGCAGCGGCAACTCCGGCGACTGCGTCGAGGTGGCGGACAACCTGCCCGGTGTGGTGGGGGTCCGTGACAGCAAGGACCGGCAGGGGCCGGCGCTGACGTTCACGCCGGCGAGCTGGGCGGCGTTCGTCGCGCACACCAAGCGCTCCTGACGCGTCGGACGACCGTCAGCAGGAACTCAACCGGTCGATCGGAATCGTCATGCTCGCGCTCAGGACCATGGTGAGCACGGAGACCGCGAGCCACGGCCACGGGTTCGGGAAGTGGCTCCACCTGCCGCCCCAGGCGAGCGCGACGGACAGGGCCGCCGCCAGCAGCATCACCACGCTGAGCAGGAAGAGGACGATCCTCGCCTGTTGGAAGGAGTCGGCCGTGTCGTTCGGACACGGTGCGGTGGGCGCGAGGAACGGCAGGCAGCTGAGACAGCCGAGCAGGGTGAGCAGTCCCGACAGCACGGTGACCACCGTCGCTGCCGTCGTGGCCGCACGCGATCGCATGTCCCGGAGCGTAGGCATCGAAGGTCTCGCGGGTGACACGAGCGGGCAACGGTGCCGACCTCACCCGGCGTCGGTGCTCCGCTGTCCCGGCGGGAACGGCCACTCCTCGAACGACGTGCACCGACCGTCCTCGGCGAACCGCATGATCCAGAGATCGCGCCACTCCTGGTCGGCGGGGTCCCCGTAGCGCACCTGCACCCGCGCCACCCCGGTGTCGCCGTCGACGGCGACGACCTCCCCGGTCATCTCGAAGACCTCGTCGGGTCCCTCGCGCTCGCTCTCCCACATCCGGGCGATGGCGGGCAGGCCGACGACCGGGTCCTGGTACGGCCCCTGCCGGTAACTCGCGTCGGACGTGAAGATCGAGGCGAGCGCGGCCGTGCCCGGCGTCCGCCACGCCCGCTCGTACGCCGCGATCCAGCCGGCAACCTGCTTCCTGTCCATGGGTGCCAGCTTGTCATCCGAGTCGGGTCCGGGTCTGCCAGACCGGCTGCCGGGGGTCGTCGTTGTGCACGACGACATCGGCGTGTTCGGCCGGCCGGGCTGCGGAGAAGTAGAGCCGCTGGGCGGGGAGGTAACGCTCGCGCCAACGCCGTTCGACGTCGGCCCGGGACGACACGTGGCGCTCCCGGACCACCGCACGGTCCACGGTCCGGTCGAGCGCGGTCGTGACGAAGACGCGCAGCTCCCACCGGTCGACCAGTTCCGGCCGCAGGAGGAAGACGCCGTCGACGACCAGCACGGCGTCGGCGGGGGCGGTCGTGACCGGCGGGGCCAGCACGGTGTCCGTGCGGTGGTCGTAGACCGCGTGCCGGAAGCGTCGATCCCCACCCGGGCCGAGCGGATCGAGCAGAACCCGGCGCAGCGCCCCGTGGTCGTGGGTGTCGAGGTAGCAGCCCTCCGCCGAGTACTCGCCGCGCCGGTAGCGCAGCGCCCTGGGGAAGAGGAAGTCGTCGACGGTCGCCCGGACGACGGTCCGGCCCCGTGCGCGCAGGACGGCGGTCAGTTCGTCGGCGAGCGTGGTCTTGCCGGCGGCGGGCGGCCCGTCGACGGCGACCCGGACCGGGTGCGTCACGGCGACGGAGCCGACCGCGTCGGCCAGGCGGCCGAGTAGGTCACCACGGGTGCCTCGGTCCATGTCCCGCCCCGTCCCGGTCGTGCGAGAGTTGTCGTGCCGAGTCGACCCTATGCGCGCCGGCCGTCGGGCACCGGGGCGACAACTCGCTTGCTCGGACGACGACCGGGAGGTTGACTGCTCGTCATGCCGTCCCCCTCCCCGGTCTTCCTCATCGGACTCGGTGACCTGCGACTGCCGGCCATGGGACACGGGTGACCGGTCCTGATGCCGAACCTGGACTTTTACGCCGTCGCCGCCGACTGGCCCTCGGTTCTGGAGGCCATGTTCGACCTCGGCCTGTTCCGGGTACTCGAATTCGACTCGGAGCCGAACCATGAGCTGCGCGAATTCCGCGCCGTCGCGGACGTTCCCGAGGGCCCACGGGGGCGGCACCTGGCGTTGTTCGTCATCGGGTCCGGGCCGGAACCCGTGGCGAGGCGGATCGACCTGCTTCCGAGCGCACCTGGCGAGAAGACCATCCGGTACAACTGCGAAGGCTGGGGCCTCGTTCAACTTCTCTACGGCGGACCGGTCGGGACGCGGGAGCTGCGCTGGAGCCACACCAACCACAACACGGAGAAGCGTGCCGCCGCGTGGGCGACGGCATCGCCGCGACTCGGTGATCCCGCCGAGTGGAACTGGGCAGCGGTCACCAGTGCCTCCGGCCGGCTCAACCGGGCCATTCGCCGGATGGCCGTGCGCAAGATCGGTTCCCACCCCGTGCTGCCGCACGCCGCGCGGTTCATCGCCGACGCGGGCCTGCGCCACGAGTACGGCACGGGCATTCACCTGTCACCCGTCGCCCCGGCTCCCTGACTCCGCGCGACCCCTGTCCGGACGGTGTGGCTGCGACCCGAAAAGCGTTGCGACACCCGCAAAGGTGTCGCTTGCCGCGAACGGCGAGGTGGGGAAGTGCGGCGACTGTCAGTAGTCAGCTGGCCGCCCACCGAAGGGCCGATATACCGCTGAGTCATATTCATGCCCCAGCGGTATATCGCTCGGAACTGACCTGTCGCTGTGCCGCCGGGCCGCCGGGCCGCCCGGTGCGCGTCGGAAGGGGAGAATGGCCGGGTGGAGCAATCGGTGATCGACGCGGTGCGGGACGGCGACCTGGTGGCCGTCCGCCGGCACCTGTCGACGCTGCCCCGTTCCGCGCGGTGGGAGGACGACGGTCGTGCGGTCGCCGCCGAGGTGGTCCGCCGGGGCGGCCCGGGGCTCGCCCAACTGCTGTACGAGCACGGCGAGGTCGTACCCGCCGGCCCCTGGGGTGAGGTCGACCCGGTGGTCTGGGCGGCCGAGCACGGGGCGAGCGAGCTGGTTCGCCACCTGCTCGCCCGCTACCCGGCCCCGGAGGCCACCCTGCGGGGTGCGCTCGACGCGGCCCGGGCCTGGCTCGACGTCGACCCGGAGACCGAGCTGCGTCGCCGGTCGGGAGCGACGGACGACGAGGCCGTCACGGTGACCCGGGACCACGTCACGGCCGGTGAACACTCGCCCCGGGCCCGGCGGATCCGGCTGACCCGTGCCAACGGTCGGTGGGCGGAGGTCCTCGCCGGGCACCGGGCCGTCGTGACCGTCGTCGAGGAACGGCTGGGCCTGCCCGTGTCCCGTGACGACCTGCTGGCGCGGGCTCTGTGGTCGGCGGACCCGGAGTCGTGCGACTGGCAGACGTCGCGCCACGCCGTCATGACCCGGTTCCCCCCGGAGGAGACGTTCCGGTGGGCGGCCGGACGACTGGACGACCCGGAGGCAGCGGTGCGCCTCTTCACCGCCGAACTGCTGCACCTCTCCACGATCGACGGCGAGTCGCCCGACGCGCCGTACGCCGCCGATGCCCTGGCGGCGCTGCGGCGTCGGACGGCGGCCGAGACGGACACCGCGACGCTGTGCCACGTGCTGGGCGCCTACGCGGGTTTCCGCGAGATCGGCGCGGTCCTCGACGAGTTCCTTCCCTTCGTCCGGGACCCGCGTCCCGAGGTGCGCACCCGCGTGGCCGCGGACCTGCTCAACGGCGCCGGCGGGCCCGCCGACGACCCGCCGCCGCACGTCCTGGAGGCGATGCTGGGGCTCGCCCGGGACCCGGACCCGACGGTTCGCCGGGTGGCGACGGCCCATCTCGTCCACTCCGCTGTCGACGCGCCCGCACTGCGGGAACTGTTCGCCGGCCTGATGGCCGGCGACGACCGCGAGACCCGGGTGTACGGGGCGACCGGCCTGGCCCTGCGGGGTGACGCGCGGGCCCTCGCGGAGCTGCGCCGGATGGGCGACGAGGACGGGTACGAGTCGTTCGCCTGGTGGCAGTGGGACTCCGTGGAGCGGATGCTCGGGCGCCGCTAGGTCGGGTCACGCCGTGCGGCGTATCGCGGCATGCCGGCCGTCACATGTGTCGATAGCATTCGCCAGTCCCCCGAATAGCCGACCGGGAGGCCGGAGGAGGCTGATCCGATGGTGCCGCCGCGTCGGAGATGGCGTCGGATGCTGCTTGCCAGTGGGGTGGTCGTCGTGCTGGCCGGCGGGTACTGGCTGATGGAGAGCGTACGGGCGGAGGGCAGCCAGCAGGGTCGGAGTGGTGCTCTCATCGCCGTCATCGGTCTGGTCTCCGGGCTGGCCCAGGTGGTGATCGCCGGGTTGGCGTTCCGCTCGACCAGTTCGGCCCGCACCGTCTCGGTAGGGCTTGCGGGCACTGCCACCTCGGAGCGGCCGGGGATGACGTCGTTGACTGTGCCTGAGCTCGTCGCGGCGCATGTGCGAGGACGCGAGCGGCTGGTCGACGAGCTTGCTGCGCTGTACCGCTGGCGGGGCCGGCGCGAGCCACGAGTACGCGTGTTGTGCGGCATGGGCGGCGCCGGCAAGACGACGCTGGCTCAGCTGGTGGCGAGGCGCCTGGCGGGACACGGGGTGCAGGTCTGGTGGATTTCCGCTGCGACCGAGGCCGGGTTGCAGACCGGGATGCGACAGCTGACCGTCAGTCTCGGAGCCACCGACGGCGAGCTCCAGCGAGCCTGGTCCGGACTGGACAGTGCCCCGGACCTGCTGTGGCGGCTGCTGGCGAGGTACCCAGGACGGTGGCTGCTCGTCATCGACAATGCCGACGACACACGGCTGCTCTCCCCGGCGGACGAGCCGGTCGCAGCCGGACGAGGTTGGATCAGGCCGCCCACACGTCGCGGGTTACTGCTGGTCACCACTCGCGACGGCACCACCGGCACCTGGACGGCGATGCCTCGCCCCGATCTCCACGCTTCCGACCGGACCGCCTGGTGCCGACTGCATCTGATCGGGATGCTTGGCCCGGCCGACGGCGCTCGCATCCTGGTCGACTTCGCCGGCGAGCGGGCGGGGACCATGCGCGACGCCGAAGCGCTGGCACGACGGCTGGGAGGACTGCCGCTGGCCCTCGGGCTGGCGGGGCGTGCGCTGGCGGACGCCCAAGAAATGGGCCTTTCGGGCAGCGTGACCACCTTCGTCGATTACCAGGCCGCCCTGGAGACCGGCGACGTCTTGCTCAAGGCACCCGAGGGTCCGTTGACCGAGGCTCAGGCGCGCAGGTTGGTGAGCCGCACGTGGGAGCTGTCGCTGGCTCTGCTCGACGGGCGAGACATGCCCGAAGCCCGCACGTTGCTCAGGCTGTTGGCCACGTTCGCCGATGCGCCCATCCCCACGCTGCTGCTGGATTCGAGAACGATGGCCACCTCGCCGCTGTTTGCCGGGTTGGATCCGAACGGCCTGGAGGGCTTGCTGAGGGCCTTGACCGGCCTCGGGCTCGTCGCTCTTGACGAGAGCACGGTGGCCGGCCGATCTGCTGGGCGGGTGGTGCTCCTGCACCCCCTCATCCGCGATACGAGCAACCATCACCTGCACCTCGGCGGCCAATCGCAGGCGTACCTGAGCCTGGCCGTCACGCTGCTGGCCGGACTTGCCGACGGCGACCCGGACGATTCCCGGCTGTGGCCGCGTTGGCGTGCCGTGACTCCCCACGCGGTCCACCTGCTCACCGAGGCCGCGCGTGCGCCTGACGCGGGCATCGACCTGCTCACCGCCGCCATCGACATCGTGGAGCGCACCTGTCACTACCTGGCGGCGGTTGGTCTGTACGCCGCCGCCCGCGACCAGCTCGCCGTCCTGCTTCCCGTGTGCGAGCGGGTCCGGGGAGATGAGCACCCGGCCGCCTTGGCCGCCCGGCATCAACTCGCCCAGTGGACCGGAAGGGCGGGCGACGCCGCATCCGCGTGTGATCATCTCGCCGCGCTGCTACCGATCCGCGAGCGAGTCCTCGGCGCTCGGCACGTGGACACCCTGGCCGTCCGGCACGACCTCGCTCGCTGGACCGGAGAGATGGGGCACGCCGCGGCAGCCCGCGACGACCTCGCCGCGCTGTTGCCCGTTCGCGCGGAGGTTCTCGGAGTGGGTCATCCCGACACGTTGGCGACCCGACACGCGCTCGCGCACTGGACCGGTTGGGCAGGAGACGCCACGGCGGCCCGTGATCAGCTCGCGGTGCTGATACCCGTCCAACGGCAGGCCCTGGGCGGCGAACACCCCGACACGTTGACCACCCGGCAGAGCCTTGCCGGTTGGACCGGTTGGTCGGGCGACGCCGCAGCCGCCCGTGACGAGCTCGCCGCGCTGCTGCCGGTTCGCGAGCGGGCCTTGGGCGCCGACCATCCAGACACCCTGACCACCCGGCATGAACTTGCGCGTTTGGACCGGATACGCGGGGAACGAGGTGGCAGCGCGCGATCAGCTCGCCGCGCTGCTTCCCGTCCGGGAACGGATCCAGGGTGCCGAGCACCCCGAGACCCTGTCCACCCGCCATGGGCTCGCTCTGTGGACCGGGAAGTCGGGCGGTGCCGCGGCGGCTCGTGACCAGTTCGCCGCGCTGTTGCCCGTTCGGGAACGCGTCCTGGGGGTGGAGCACCCGGACACCCTGGGTACCCGGCATGAACTCGCCCTCTGGACCGGTATGGCAGGCGGTGCCGCGGCAGCTCGTGACCAGTTCGCCACGCTGTTGCCCGTTCGGGAACGCGTCCTGGGGGTGGAGCACCCGGACACCCTGGACACCCGGCACGAACTCGCCTGCTGGGCGCGACGCGCAGACTGATCTTGATCGCGGGCACGTGTGCCCAGCTGGTCGAGTGGTCGTGATGCGCTGGGTCGGGTCACGCCCGGCGGCGTAGTTCCCGCAGTACGCCGTGCCGGCGCAGCGCCCACGCCAGCCGCCGTGCGCTCGGGTGCCGGACGAACAGCACGGCCGCCCGGCGGATCAGGCCGAACCGGTTGTCGCTCATCTGGTCGTCGACCGCCCGCCAGATCAGCTCGCGTACGTCGGCGCTGTCCAGCACGGCCCGCACCTCCCGCCGTACCGCGGGGTCTTCCGCCGCCGACGTGACGGCGGTGACCCGGCCCGGCCGGTCGGCGATCGGCTCCACCGCCGCGGCGACCAGCGGCCGGCGTACGGTGTCCCGCTCCAGCAGCAGCAACACCGCCTCCCGGACCTCGGTGGTGTCCAGGCCGGACCGCAGCAGACGCAGCAGGCTCCGCTCGACCTCGCGGTCGCGGTCCGGGAGCGACAGCGCGGCCAGCAGCACGGTCACCTCGTCGAGGTCGACGAGGTGACGCAGGCCGTCGCGGAACTCCGGCAGCGCCCAGGCCACCGTCAGTCCACGCGCGAGGTCGCGGTTCATGGGCCTCTCGCTACCCGGCTCCAGCGGTCGCCGAAACGCGTGACGGCGTTGCCATGTCGCTTAACTGGTGTTCTACTAGACCATAACAATCTGACGGAGGGTCACCAGGGTGATCAACTTTCATGTCGACCGGTCCAGCAGCGTCCCCGCGTACGCCCAGCTGGTCCGGCAGGTCCGCGAGGCGCTGCGGGTCGGGACGTTGCGCCCCGGGGACCAGCTCCCCACCGTGCGCAGCGTGGTGACCTCGTGCACGGTCAACCCGACCACCGTGCTCAAGGCCTACCGGGAGCTGGAGCTGTCCGGACTGGTGGAGGCGCGGCAGGGGGCGGGCACGTTCGTCAGCGGGACGCTCGGCCACGCCGATCCGCACGCCATGGCCCGCCTGCGCGGCAGCCTGGCCCGGTGGCTCGGCCAGGCCCGCGAGGCCGGCCTGGAGGACGAGGACATCCAGGCGCTGCTGGCCTCGGTGATCGTGGAGAACGCGGCGCCCCGGAACCGGGAGGGAGCGGCGTGAGCGGCCCGCCGGTCGCCGTCGAGGCCCGCGACCTGGGCCGGCGCTACGGCACGGTGTGGGCGCTGCGGGAGTGCGACTTCGTGCTGCCCACGAGCCGGATCGTCGCGCTCGTCGGCGCGAACGGCGCGGGCAAGTCGACGTTGCTGAGCATCATCGCCGGCACGTTGTCGGCCACCAGCGGCACGCTGCTCGTGCACGGCCGGCCGGTGGGGCGCGGCAGGTCCACCGACGGCGGGAGCAGGGTCGCGATCCTGGCCCAGGACAAACCGCTCTACCGCGACTTCACCGTGTCGGACATGCTCCGCTTCGGTCGGTCGACGAACCGCGTGTGGGACCAGCGGCGGGCGCTGTCGTGGCTGAGGCGCTTCGACGTCCCCCTGGACCGCCGCTGCGGCAAGCTGTCCGGCGGGCAGCGGGCACAGGTCGCGTTGGCGGTCGCGCTGGGCTCCCGCCCGGAGGTGCTGCTGCTGGACGAACCCCTCGCCAACCTGGACCCGGTGGCCCGCACGGAGGTGACCGGCGAACTGATGGCGGAGGCCGCCGACGACGACATGACCGTCGTGCTGTCGACCCACATCATCGCCGAGCTGAGCGGCGTCGGTGACCACCTGCTGCTGCTCGACGCGGGTCGCCCCGTCCTCACCGGCGACGTCGAGGACCTGCTCGACGGCCACGTCCGGATGACCGGACCCCGCGCCGACCAGCCACCCGGCCCGGGGGTGATCGTCCAGGCGCAGCACACCGAACGCCAGTCCACCTTCGTCCTGCGCCGGCCCGCGGCACCGACGGCGCACGCCGTGGTGGCGCCCGGCTGGACCGCGCAGCCCGTCGCGTTGGACGAGCTGATCCTGACCTACCTCCGGGCGTCGGCCCGGGCGCCCCACGAGCGGGAGGCAGCCGCATGAGCCAGATGACCCGGGCGTCCGCCGCCACGGACCGCCAGGACGACCCCGGGTACGGCGGGGGCGTGCGCGGTCTGCTCTGGCTGACCTGGCGTCAGCACCGCTGGACCCTGATCGGCACGCTGGTCCTGGCCGCGGTCCTGGTGGGTTGGATGACCTACCTGGCGGTGGAGCTGACGAGCCTGTGGCACCAGTGCCACGAGACGTTCTGTCCGGAGGACTCGCCGCAGGGCCGACGGCTCGGCGGCTCGTCCAGCCTGGTCCTGACCCTGACCGTCCTGTCGCAGGTGGTGCAGTGGATGCCGCTGCTGATCGGCGTGTTCGTCGGCGTTCCGGTGCTTACCAGGGAGCACGAGCAGCGCACCCTGCTGTTGGCCTGGAGCCAGGACGTCTCCCCGCAGCGGTGGCTGTGGACCAGGCTGACCCTGCTCGGCCTGTTCGTGGCGGCGGTGACCACGGCCGTCGCCGGCGTCAGCGACCGCCTGGAGCGGCTCCAGTCCCTGGTCGCCCCGGTGACCCTGTTCGACTACGGGCCGTTCCTCAACACCGCGATGCTGCCGGCCGTGATCAGCCTCTGCTGGTTCGCGGTGGGCGTCGCGCTCGGCGCCGCGATCAAGCGCACGCTCCCCGCCGTGTTCGCCGTGGCCGCGGGCTTCGTCGGCCTGACCTACCTGGTCAGGTGGCGCTACCCCACGCTGAGGGAGCCGTTGACCGCGCACCGGCCCATCGGCGGGCCGAACCTCGACGTGCTGCGCGACAACGCCCTGGTCGTCAAGGGTGGGATGATCAACTACGGACTGGACGGGCCGTCCGGCGCGTTCGACCCCTCCGGGCGTGAGCTGAGCGGCGTCGAGCTGCAACAGCTCTGCCCGCCCGACAACGGCACCGGCCGGACGTTCGCCTGTTTCGCCGAGCACCATCTCCAGCAGCACCTGCAATACCAGCCGGGCAGCCGGATCCCCGAGTTCCACCTGATCGTCGCGGGCGGCTACCTGGCCCTGGCCGCGCTGGCGCTGGTCACGCTCTGGTGGATCGTCCGCCGCACCGACCTCAGCGCGGGTTGACCACACGGGCGGGGGGCGTGGGCTTGCCCGGCTAGTTACTGGCGAGTAGCGTTCGGGCATGTCCATCGACTCTCGCCAGGTGGCGGCCGGTCTCCTCGAAGCCGTGCCGTTCGCCCGCACGCTCGGAATCGAGATCGTCGAGGTGGCGCCCGAGGCCGAAGGGGGAGTCCGGGCCGTGGTCCGCCTCCCCGACGACCCGGCGCACCACAACCACGTCGGCGGGCCGCACGCCGGCGCCATGTTCACGCTGGGGGAGACCGCCTCCGGCGCGGTGGTCCTGGCCGCCTTCGGGCAGGTGCTCGACCGGGCCGTACCGCTGGCCGTGACCGCGACCATCCGCTACCTCAAGGTGGCGATGGGGCCGGTGCGGGCCACCGCGCGGCTCGGCCGTCCGCCCGCCGACGTGCTGGCCGAGCTGGACGCGGGGACGCGGCCCGAGTTCCCGGTCGAGGTGGAGATCGCCACCGAGGACGGCACCGTCACCTCCGCGCTCACCGTCACCTGGACCCTGCGCCCCCACCGCTGAGCCGGTGAATCGGGTTTGCCCGGCCGACGGCCTGGATAGATTCAGACAATGCTGGGCCTACCCGCGCACGTGACCGCGTGTCTCTTCGATCTGGACGGTGTGCTGACGCAGACCGCCAAGGTGCACAACGCCGCCTGGGCCGAGACGTTCGACGCGTTCCTGCGCCGCCGGTCGGCCGAGACCGGCGAGCCGTTCCGCCCGTTCGACAGCGGACCGGACTACAACCGGTACGTGGACGGCAGACCACGCGCCGACGGGGTGCGGTCGTTCCTGGCCTCGCGCGGCATCACGCTGCCCGAGGGCACGCCGGACGACCCGCCCGAGGCGGACACCGTCAACGGCATCGGCAACCGTAAGAACGTCGTGCTGCTCCAACGGATCGCGCACGACGGGGTCGAGGTCTACGACGGCTCGGTGCGCTACCTGGAGGCGGCGACCCGGGCCGGGCTGCGCCGGGCGGTCGTCTCGGCCAGCGCCAACTGCGAGGCCGTGGTGCACGCCGCCGGCCTGGACCGCTGGCTGGAGGCCCGGGTGGACGGGGTGGTCGCCCGCGAACGCGGGCTGCGGGGCAAGCCGCACCCGGACACGTTCCTGGAAGGCGCCCGGATGCTCGGCGTCGAACCGGCGAACGCCGCCGTCTTCGAGGACGCGCTCGCCGGCGTGGCCGCCGGGAAGGCAGGCGGCTTCGGGTACGTCATCGGCGTCGACCGGGTCGGCCAGGCCGACGAGCTGCGCGCGCACGGCGCCGACGTGGTGGTCACCGACCTCGCCGACCTGCTCGCCACGGAGCCGGCCGCGTGATCCGGGAACGGGCGTATCCGGTCGAGCCCTGGCACGTGCGCGAGGTGCGCCTCGACATGGACGTGCTGGCCCAGTCCGAGTCGGTCTTCGCGCTCTCCAACGGCCACATCGGGCTGCGCGGCAACCTCGACGAGGGTGAGCCGCACGGCCTGCCCGGCACCTACCTGAACTCCTTCTACGAGCTGCGCCCGCTGCCGTACGCGGAGGCCGGCTTCGGCTTCCCCGAGTCGGGTCAGACCATCGTCAACGTCACCAACGGCAAGCTGATCCGGCTGCTCGTCGACGACGAGCCGCTCGACGTCCGCTACGGCGAGCTGCTCGACCACGAGCGCGTCCTCGACCTGCGCGCCGGCACGCTCCAGCGGGAGGTGCACTGGCGCTCACCGGCCGGCCGCGAGGTCAAGGTACGCAGCACCCGGCTGGTGTCGTTCACCCAGCGCTCGGTCGCCGCGATCGACTACGAGGTGGAGGCGGTCGACGGGCCGCTACGCCTGATCCTCCAGTCCGAGCTGGTGGCGAACGAGTCGCTGCCGCCGCAGAGCCGCGACCCGCGGGTCGCCGCCGTGCTGGAGTCACCGTTGCAGGCCGAGGAGGAGCTGACCACCGACGACGGCGGGCTGCTCATCCACCGCACCAAGGTCAGCGGCCTGCGGGTGGCCGCCGCCATGGGCCACGACGTGACCGGCCCGGAACGCACCACCATCGAATCGGAGGGATACCAGGACTGGGTCCGCACCACCATCGGCTGCGTGCTCAAGCCCGGACAGAAGCTGCGCGTGGTCAAGTACCTGACGTACGGCTGGTCCAGCCGGCGGTCGCTGCCGGCGCTGCGCGACCAGGTCGGCGCCGCACTCGCCGCGGCCCGGCTCGACGGCTGGGACGGGCTGCGCCGGGCGCAGCGGGAATACCTGGACACGTTCTGGGACGCGGCCGACGTGCGGGTGGAGGGCGACCCGGAGGTCCAGCAGGCCGTCCGGTTCGGGCTGTTCCACGTGCTCCAGGCCGGCGCCCGCGCGGAACGGCGGCCGATCTCCGCCAAGGGCCTCACCGGCCCCGGGTACGACGGGCACGCGTTCTGGGACACCGAGATGTTCGTGCTGCCGGTGCTCACGTACACCCAGCCGGGCGCGGTGCGGGACGCGTTGCAGTGGCGCTACGCCACCCTCGCCCAGGCACAGGAGCGGGCCCGCACGCTCAACCTCGACGGCGCCGCCTTCCCGTGGCGCACCATCGAGGGACCGGAGTCGTCCGCGTACTGGCCGGCCGGGACCGCCGCGTTCCACATCGCCGCCGACGTCGCCGACGCGCTGCGCCGCTACGTGCTGGTCACCGGCGACGAGGCGCTGGAACGGGAGATCGGGCTGGAACTGCTGGTGGAGACCGCCCGGCTGTGGCGGTCGCTCGGCCACCACGACCGGGCCGGCCGGTTCCACATCGACGGGGTGACCGGCCCGGACGAGTACACCGCGGTGAAGAACGACAACGTCTACACCAACCTGATGGCCCAGCGGAACCTGCTCACCGCCGCCGACTGCGCGATGCGCTACCGGGACCAGGCGCTCGACCTCGGCGTCACCGAGGAGGAGGCCGCCGCCTGGCGGGACGCCGCCAACGACATGCACGTCCCGTACGACCCGGACATCGACGTGCACGAGCAGGTGGAGGGCTTCACCCGGTTGCAGGAGTGGGACTTCGAGCACACGCCGCCGGAGAAGTACCCGCTGCTGCTGCACTACCCGTACTTCGACCTGTACCGCAAGCAGGTGGTCAAGCAGGCCGACCTGGTGCTGGCCATGCACTGGCGGGGGGACGCGTTCAGCCCCGCCGAGAAACTGCGCAACTTCACCTACTACGAGCGGCGCACCGTCCGCGACTCGTCGCTGAGCGCCTGCACCCAGGCGGTGCTGGCGGCCGAGGTCGGCTTCCCCGAGCTGGCTCACCGCTACCTGCGCGAGGCCGCGCTGATGGACCTGCACGACCTCAACGAGAACACCCGCGACGGCGTGCACATGGCGTCCCTGGCCGGCGCCTGGATCGCGCTCGTCGCCGGCTTCGGCGGGCTGCGCGACCACGACGGGACGCTCTCCTTCACACCGCGGCTCTCCAGCCGGCTCAGCCGCCTGGAGTTCTCGCTCCAGTGGCGGTCCATGCGGCTACGGGTCGACGTCCGGCCGCACCAGACCACGTACTCGCTGCGCAACGGCGGCCCCGACACGGTGCTGGACCTGCTGCACCACGGCGAGCCGCTACGGGTCACCTGCGCCCGGCCGGTCACCGTGCCGGTGCCGCCGGCCCACCCGTCCGGTTCGCAGCCGGAGCAGCCGTCGGGCCGGGCGCCGCTGATGCACCTGCCGGAACACGTGGGCTGAGCGGCCCCGTCCGGACGGGCGGGACCGCTCGGCGCGCGTACCTCAGAACTGTGGGCCGTTGGACGGGCGTCCGCCGGCGTCCCGCGGCGCGGTCGCGCGCGGGTCGTCGGAGGTACGCGCCACGGCGGCGCGGTCGGCCCACTCCGACGAGCGCTCCAACTCCTGCTTACGGCGTTCCTGGTCGGTGAGTTCCCGCTCCCGGGACCTGTCCTTCTTCGCCATCGGAGATCCTCGCGATCCGGTCGGGGTCCGTGGTCACCCCGCGCGTTCCCGCCCGGCGGCGGCTCAACCGTCCAGGTGACCGGCGAAGCTCTGGCGCAGGTGGTTCTTCGGCCGCGACCCGACGATCGACCCGACCACCGCGCCGTCGCGGAAGACGAGCATCGTCGGGGCGGACATCACCTGGTACGCCCGCGTGCTCGCCGGGTTCTCGTCGGTGTTGACGGTGACGAAACGCAGCTCGTCGCCGAACTCCTCGGCCAGCTCGGCGAGGTGCTTCGACACCACCCGGCAGGGCGGGCACCACTCGGCCCAGAAGTCGACCACGACCGGCCGGTCGGCGGCCAGCACGGCGGTCGCGAACGTGGCGTCCGTGACCGCCGTCAACCGGCCGGTCTGCGTGTCCTGAGGCATGTTTCCTCCCGATTTGCGATCGCGCGGGCGAGCTGGTCGTGCAGCCGGCGGCGGACCACGCCGAGCCGGTCGAGGTAGTCGTCCACCTCGGCCAGCTTGCGGCGCAGCACCGCCACCGAGTCGGGACAGACGTCGCCGGAGTCGTGGCCGGCGCGCAGGCAGGCGACGAACGGCCTGATGTCGTCCAGACCGAACCCGATCGCCAGCAGGGAACGGATCTCGTGCACGACGCGCAGTTCCGCCTCGTCGTAGACCCGGTATCCGTTGGCCGACCGGCGCGGCCGGACCAGCCCCTGCGTCTCGTAGTAGCGCAGGGTCCGGGCGCTCGTACCGGCCCGCTCCGCCAGCTCCCCGATCCGCATCCGCGTTCCCCCGTCCGTCTCTGGTGCCGACGCTAAACCTTGTCGCCGACGTCAAGGCAACCCCGCGGTCGCGTCGCGTGAGCGATGGCGCAGCAGGCTCGCAGGCCGATCTCCGAATGATCGATATACCGCTGAGTCATCTTTATGACCCAGCGGTATATCGCTGAGAAGGTACGTGTCGCTTCGCGAGCCGGGGCCGAGCTGCCGGGCCGCCGAGCCGCCAGGCCGTCGGGCGATCTTGGTACGAAACGGCCCCTATGGGGCCTGCCCGTACCAAGATCTCGGAGCGGTCCGCCGTCGAGCGCCGAAGCTGGGTGGTGGCCCTCATGATCGCGGGAGAGGGGGGTATGGGGGAGCGGGGGTGAGGGGTGTGCGTGAGGTTTCGGTGCCGGTCGTGGAGGGCGGGCTGACCGGGGACGTGTCGGTGCCCTCGGGGGCCACTGGCGTGGTGCTGTTCGCGCACGGGAGCGGCAGCTCGCGACACAGTCCGCGCAACGTCGCCGTCGGGCGGGCGCTGAACGCGCGAGGGCTCGCCACCGTGCTGGTGGATCTGCTGACGGTCGACGAGGAGGCGCGCGACGAGGTCACCGCCGAGCTGCGCTTCGACATCGGGATGCTCGCCGAGCGGCTGGCCGGGATCGTCGACTGGATGAACGCCGACCCGGAACTCGGACGGCTCCCGATCGGGCTCTTCGGCGCGAGCACCGGGGCGGCCGCCGCCCTGGTCGCCGCCGCCACCCGACCCGAGCGGGTGGGCGCGGTGGTCTCCCGGGGCGGCCGGCCGGATCTGGCGGGCAGCTCACTGTCGGCGGTACGCGCACCGACGCTGCTGCTCGTCGGCGGCCTGGACGAGCAGGTGATCGTGCTCAACGAGCAGGCCCAGGACGCGTTGGGGGAGGTGGCCGAGCTGCGGATCGTGCCCGGCGCCACCCACCTGTTCGAGGAGCCCGGCACGTTGGAGCAGGTGGCCGACCAGGCCGGCACGTGGTTCGTCACCCACCTGCGCCAGCCGCACCCGGCCTGACGTCAGCCGGTGGCCTCGGCGGTACGGGTGACCTCGCCCGAGCGGTGCCGTTGCACGGTGTCCAGCACCCGCCACAGCACGGCGGCGATCGGCACCGAGACGAACGCGCCGGCCACTCCGGCGACAAGCGTGCCGGCGGTGACCACGACCAGGATGACCGCCGGGTGCAGCTGCACCTGCCGCCGCATCACCAGCGGCTCCAGCAGGTTGCCCTCGATCTGCTGCACCGCGATCACCGCGGCCAGCGTGAGCAGCGCCGTGGTGGGGCCGTTCGCGGCCAGCGCGACCAGCACCGCCACCGCGCCGGCGACGGTGGCGCCGATGATCGGCACGAATCCGCCGAGGAACGTGATCAGGGCCAACGGCAGCGCCAGCGGGACGCGAAGCACGACCAGCGCCAGCCCGATGCCGAGGGCGTCGATCGCCGCGATGATCATCGTGCCCCGGCTGTACGCGCCGAGCGTCCGCCAGCCGGCCCGGCCCGCCTCGGCGGTCAGGTCGCGTCGCGGACCGGCCATCCGACGCAGCACCCAACGCCACATCGAGCGGCCGTCCTTGAGCAGGAAGAAGAGCAGCACCAGCCCGAGCAGGAGCGAGCCGACCACCTCGGCGGCGCGGCGGGCGCCGGAGACGGGATCGGGCGCGCCGCTGCTCAGCCCCTGGCGGACCTGCTCGACCAGCCGGTCGAGCTGCTGGTCGGTGACCGGGAGGGTGGAGGTGACGAAGTCGCGGCTGCGTTGCAGGCCCTCGTCGAGCTGCTGGCTCAACTCGCCGAACTGGCTCGCGGTGAGGTTCCAGACCAGGGCGCCGACGCCGACCAGGATGCCGAGCAGCAGCAGGATGGAGAGCAGGGCGGCGAGCGCGGCCGGCACCCGCAGCCGGCGCAGCCGGACCAGGACCGGGTCGAGCAGCGCGGCGAGGAAGAGCGTGCCGGCCAACGCCACGGCCAGGGGAGCCAGCAGCACCGCGACCTGCCCGAGCAGCCACAGCCCGGCCGCGATCACCAGGAGGCAGGCGCTCCAGGTGACCGCCGTGCGCACCGGCCAGGGCAGCCCGGCCCAGGTCTGCCGGGGTCCGGTCGTCGGGGCCGGCCGCGTCGGGCCGGTCGTACCTGCGTCGTCGTCCACGTCGCCTCCTCGATCGTGGCCGTTCGTACCCGACGCGCGCGAATCCGACACCCGGGCGATGAACGCCCGTCCGGCGTTTGTGCTCCCGACCTCAGGGAAGGCTTTCAACGTACCGAAGGGAGAACCGACATGAGCGACTTCATGGACAAGGCCAAGGACTTCGCCGACAAGCACGACGAGCAGGTCGACAAGGGTCTGGACAGGGCAGGCGACATGGCCGACCAGCGCACCGGCGGCAAGTACGACCAGCAGATCGACAAGGGCGTCGACATGGCGCAGCAGCGTACCGGCGAGGGCGACAGCGCCCGCTGACCGCACGACGGACCCGGACGGGCCGGCCTCCACGTGGAGGCCGGCCCGTCCGGGTCTAGTGGGTCAGGAGCTGTAACCGCGGCCGGCGATCCAGTTGGCCAGCTCGGTCACGTCCATCCAGTACGTGGGCTCGTCCGGCCGGGCCGGATCGGCGATCAGCACCGTGTTGCCGTCGTCCTTGTACTCCACGACGGTCAGGTAGTGGCCCGGGTAGCTGTGCTCCACCCCGTCGACGTCCCGCGCGCCGCCGAGGATGTTCGCCACCACCGGCCGGTCCGCGTCCACCGCGGCCCGGATGTCCGCGCGCAGGCGCTCGACCTGCTCCCGGGTGGCCACGTCGTCGCGGATCTCGGTGGTCTTGTACTTGCCGCCGGTGTACTCGTTCAGCACCCGGGTGATGTCGATGGCCGAGTCGGTGCCGTTCTCGGTGGTACCGAGCTTGGCCGCCAGCTCGTCCTGGCTGACGTCCTTGCCCTCGGCCGAGAGCGCGATCCGGGCCGAGGCCGGGCCGCAGTAGAAGAAGTTCGGCTGCGCCTGGTACTCGAAGTCGGCGCTGCGGTCGCCCTTGCCCTTGATCGGGGCCGGGGCGGCGTGGGCGGCGGCCGGACCCGCCATCGTGCTGCCGGCGGCGGCCAGGCCGGCGACGGAGAGCAGGCACCTACGGATGATCGGATTCATGACGAAGCTCCATTCGGGGGTCGACGCTCCGGTCGGAGACGCGGCACCGGGAGTGGCGCTCGGCGTACGGAGAGTGCAACCGCCCTGCTGCATCAGCCATTTCCGGCCGTGGTCGGGGCCACCACGGAAGCGGACAGACGGCGCGTCGGGTCGTCAGTCGGGCAGGCTGCCCAACAGCCGGGTCACCGCGATCTCGATGACCACCCGCTCGGGGTTCGGGCGCGGCGTGCGGTAGCGCTCGGCGTACCGGCGCTCGGCCTCGGCCACCGACGCCGGGTCGCGGCGTACCACCGCCCGGCCCTCCACGGTGAGCCACCAGCGGCCGTCGACCTGGCAGACCGCCACCGGCGTGCCGGCCGGGCCGGCCGCCGCCACGTGCCGCGCCTTCGCCGAACCACCCGAGGTGATCACGCGGGCCAGTCCCGCGTCCGGGTCGAAGGTCACCCCGACCGGTACGACGTGCGGGGTGCCGTCGGCCCGCAGCGTGGTCAGCGTGGCGAGGTGCCGGTCGGCGAAGAAGCGGGCGACCCGCTGGTCGTGCGGATCCAACCGGTGGTCGCCGGGCATGCCGTCTCCTCGCTCGCCGTGCTCG
This sequence comes from Micromonospora maritima, assembly GCF_902825405.1. Taxonomy (GTDB): domain Bacteria; phylum Actinomycetota; class Actinomycetes; order Mycobacteriales; family Micromonosporaceae; genus Micromonospora; species Micromonospora maritima. The sequence goes on from NZ_CADEAU010000021.1 coordinate 25,770, forward strand.
TGTCGAGCTGATGATCGGTCATCGACGCGGCGCGACGCCGGGCGGGTCGGGCAGTCGGGTGGCCGGGGCGGGACCCGTCGCGCGCTGCGCCGCCCGGTGCTTCGCGGCCAGCCGACCCAGGTAGAACAGCGCGCCGGCCAGCACGCCCATGTCGTCCAGGTAGATCGGGTCCGGGAGCAGGTCGACCGGCAGGATCGTGTAGATCAGGGCGCCGTAGAACGCGACCTTGCCACCGGCGCCGAGCGCGCCCAGCATGCGACGGGTGCGGACCACCCGGACGGCGAGCAGCACCGCCCCGACCAGCGTTGCCGCCGCCACGACGGCGGCGAGTGCGACGAGCACCCAGGCTTCACGGGACACACCACCACGCTAGCCGAGCCGGGCCGGCGCCGCCCGACGGTCAGTACGCCGCCACGGCCGCCCGGCCCCGGGCCACCGGGGTCAGCTCCCGGGTGATCTCGGCGCCCGCCACCCCGGTCGGCAGCTCCCGGGTCGGCTCCGGCCCGGCGAAGCCCACGATGGCGAACGCGGCCTGCGGCTCGGCGACCGGGTGCAGCGCCGCGAACGCCTCCTCGCGCAGGCTCCGCGCGGCGGCCGCGGCAGTCTCGGCGGCCCGCCAGGTGGTCTGCTCCCGTTCGGCGGCGGCGCGGTGCCGGGCGAGCAGGTTGTCCCGGACCAGGCGACGCAGCAGCAGCTCCTGCTCCACCGGGTGCCGGCTCGGGTCCCAGCCGCGCCCGCCGAGGATGTCGCTGAGCTGCTGGACGCTGATCTCCTTACGCCACTGGGCGTCCAGCGCGGCCCGGTGCAGCCAGCGCTCCCGGTCCGCGTACTCGGCCGGGGTGCGGGCGGTCCGGGGCAGCGGGAGCGCCGCGGCGGCGGCCAGCCGGTCCACGTCCCTCTCCGCCGCCTGCCAAGCCTGCCAGGCCTCCTCGGCCTCGTCCTGGGCGGCCAGCCACTCGGCACGGCTGCGCTCGGCGGTGGTCGCCGCGCGGGACGCGGCCACGGCCACCTCGTCCGCGTACCGGCTGCGTTCCCGGGCCCGCTCGCGGGCCTGCTCGGCCAGGTCGATGCTGCTCGGTCGGGCGGCCTCGCTGATCCGCTCGCCGAACACCGAGCGGAACCGGGTCGGGCGGACGACCAGGGCGGCGACCACGACGGCCGCCACCGCGAGCAGGGCCAGCCAGATCACGGCGGCGGCGGGGACGTCCGGCAGGACGGTGGAGAAGACGGTCTGCATCACCAGCACCTCGGGTGGAACGTTCGACGATCAACGGTGGGGCCCGGAAGGCGGGCGGGGTGCGTCGCGGTTGACGCGACGGGACGCGGCAGGGCAGGGCGTGGCGCGTCGGGGCGTACCGGAGGGGTGGTCCGGTCAGGCGCGCGGCGGCCCGCGCCGGGCGATCGCGG
>NZ_CADEAU010000022.1 GCF_902825405.1 Micromonospora maritima
CCACCGGCACCGGCTCCGGCACGGGGGCCTCGGCCGGCTCGGCCGCCTCGACCGGCTCCGCGGCGCCCCGACGGCGGTCCCGGCGGGCCCGCAGCGAGCCCTTGGTCCGCTCCACCATCGTGTAGAGCGTCGGCACCAGCACCAGCGTCAGCAGCGTCGAGCTGAGCAGACCGCCGATCACCACGACGGCCAGCGGCTTCGAGATGAAGCCACCCTCGCCGGTCAGGCCGAACGCCATCGGCAGCAGCGCGAAGATGGTGGCCACCGCGGTCATCAGGATCGGCCGCAGGCGGCGCCGGCCACCCTCGACCACGGCCTCGGTGACGCCCATGCCCTGCGCCCGGTACTGGTTGATCAGGTCGAGCAGCACGATCGCGTTCGTCACCACGATGCCGACGAGCATGAGCACGCCGATCAGCGCCGGCACGCCCAGCGGCGTCCCGGTGGCCAGCAGCAGCGCGATCGCCCCGGTCGCCGCGAACGGCACCGAGATCAGCAGGATCAGCGCCTGGGTCAGGCTGCGGAACGTCGCCACCATGATCAGGAAGACGATCGCGATGGCGGCCAGCACGGCCAGGCCGAGGTCCGCGAACGCGTCCGCCTGGTCGGCGCTCACCCCGCCGATCACGTACGTGGCGCCCGGCACGTCCAGCGCGTCCAGCCGCTTCTGCAGTTCCTGCGTGGTGGCGCCGAGGTTCGAGCCGGTGGCGGTGCCGGTGACCGAGACGCTGCGCTCACCGTCGATCCGGGTCACCTGCTGCGGCCCGTCGACCTGCGCGACGTCGGCGATCGCGTCCAGCGTCACCGGGCCCACCCGCAGCGCCCGCAGCTCGGCCACGCTCACCGGCGGCCGCGCCCCGCTGCTGAGCACCACGTCCTGCGCGGTGCCGTCCAGCGTGACCTGGCCCAGCGGCGCGCCCCGGTACGTCTGCGCGACGAGCTGCCCCACGGCCGCCTCGGTGAGACCGGCGCGCGCCGCGGCGGCCCGGTCCACGGTCACCTCGACCCGGGGCACCCGGGTGGCCAGGCCGCTGGTGACGTCCTCCACGCCCGGGGTGTCCGCCATCGCGGCCCGGACCTCCTCCGCCGCCCGGGTCAGCGTCTCCTGGTCGGCGGCCTGCACCACCACCTCGACCTGGTTGGCGGAGGCGTCCTGGCCACCGCCGAAGGTCAGCTCACCGGCCTCCGGGCCGAGCGCGTCGAACTCCTTGCGCAGCGTCTCCCGCACCGTCTTGGCATCGGTGTCGTCGGCGAGCGCCAGCGACCAGGAGGCGCTGTCGCTGCCGCCGCCCCCGGCCCACGGGTTGTCCCCGCCGCCGGCGCTGACCTGGTAGGTCTCCACCCCCGACGTCCGCTTCAGCACCTCCTCGACACGGGCGGCGGCCCGGTCGGTGCCGGCGAGTCCGGTGCCGGCCGGCATCTCCTGGCGGATCGCCAGCGTGTCCTGGCCGGAATCGTCCAGGAAGTTGGTCTCCAGCTTCTGCGCCAGACCGAACGTGCCCAGGAGGATCACCAGGCCGAGCGCCACGGTGGCCCACCGGCTCTTGCGGGAGCGGGTGGCGAAGCCGATCACCGGCAGGTACGCCCGCTGCAACGGGCTGCGCAGCTCCTTCTCCTCGGCGGCCGCCCGGGCGGCGGCGTCATCGGCCCCGCGCCGTGGGCGCAGGAACCAGTAGGCCAGCACCGGGATGACGGTCAGCGACACCAGCAGCGAGGCGAGCAGGGCCACCGTCACGGTGATCGCGAACGGCGCGAACAGCTGCCCGACAAAGCCGCCGACCAGGGCGATCGGCGCGAACACCGCGACCGTGGTGAGCGTGGAGGCGGTCACCGCGCCGGCCACCTCGCGGACCGCGGAGAGGATCGCGTCCCGCTTCTCCTCGCCGTACTCCAGGTGCCGTTTGATGTTCTCCAGCACCACGATCGAGTCGTCCACCACCCGGCCGACCGCGATGGTCAGCGCGCCGAGGGTCAGCAGGTTGAGCGAGTAGTCGCCGGCCCAGAGCACGATCAGCGCGACCAGGACCGAGAGCGGGATGGAGACCGCGGTGACCACCGTGGAGCGGACCGAGAGCAGGAAGACCAGGATCACCACCACCGCCATCAGCAGGCCGAGCAGGCCCTCGGTGGTGAGGCTCTCGATGGACCGCTCGACGAACGGGGCCTGGTCGAACACCACGGTCAGCTCGGCGCCGGAGGCGGCCTTCAGCTCGTCCAGCCGGTCCCGGATGTCGTGCGAGATGCCCACCGCGTTGCCGTCCGGGCTGGCGGTGACCGCGATGCCGAGGCTCGGCTTGCCGTTGGTGCGGGTGAACGACGTCGCCGGGGCGAGCTGCTGTTCCACCCGGGCCACGTCACCGAGGCGTACCGGCGCGGCCGGCGCCGTGGTGAGCACGATCCCCCGCAGGTCGTCCACCGTGCGGATCGGCGTGCCGACCTGCACCGGCAGCGAGCGGTCGCCGTCGGCCAGCGCGCCGGCCGGCACGGCCACCCCGTTGGTCTTGAGGGCCTGCGCGATCGCGGTCGGCGCCACCTTGGCGGCGGCCAGCTTCACCGGATCCGGTGTGACGGTGACGACCTGGTCGCGGGCGCCGGTGACGTCCACCGACCGGACCCCGTCCAGCCCTTCCAGCTCCGGTACGACGGTGGCGCGCAGCTTCTCGGCCAGCGCCCGCTCGTCCCCGTCGCCGGTCGCGGCGACCACCACGGCGGGCAGGTCGTCCGTGCTGCCGGCGATCACCTGCGGGTCGACGCCCTCCGGGAGCTGGGCGTCGATCCGGTTGAGCGCGGTCTCCATCTTGTTGACCACGTCGTCCAGGTCGGTGCCGAACTCGTACTGCACCTGGACGGTGGCCGCACCCTCGCGAGAGGTCGAGGTGACCTTCTCCAGCCCGGGGATGCCCTGGAGGCTGTTCTCGATCGGCTCGGCGACCTGGGACTCGACGATCTCCGGGGCGGCGCCCGGGTACGGGGCCACGATGAACGCGGCGGGGAACTCCAGCGACGGCAGCAGCTGCTGCTTCAGCGACGGCACGGCGAACGCCCCGAACGCCGTGGTCACCAACGCGATGAGGGCGATCAGGCCCCGGTTGGCGAGACTGAATCTGGCGAGCAGCGACATGGGCGTTACTCACTCCTGAAGAGGGGTCTACGGGGTGCCCTGAGTCTGCCGTACGCGATCACGCTCCCAGCAGCCGGCCCGGCGTCGCCGGACCCGTCCGGCGACGCCCTCGACGCCGGGGTCGGCGCCGGGCCGGCACCGCCGCCGGCCGGTCGGCCGACGACTCAGACGAGGTCGAGGGAGCGGGCGGCGGCGAGGGCGTCGTTGGCGATGGTGACCGGCGCGGGAGCCGTCGAGATGGCCCACTCCGGGTCCTTCAGGCCGTGCCCGGTGACCGTGCAGACCACCCGCGACCCGGCCGGCACCCGGCCGGCGGCGGCCTGCTGGAGCAGACCGGCCACGCTTGCCGCGCTGCCCAGCTCGACGAAGGCGCCGACCTCGCGGGCCAGCAGACGGTAGGCCGACAGGATCTCCCGGTCGGTGACCGCCGAGATCAGGCCGTCCGAGGCGTCCCGCGCGTCGACGGCCTTGGTCCAGCTCGCCGGGTTGCCGATCCGGATGGCGGTGGCGATGGTCGACGGCTCCGGCACCACCTGGCCGGTGACGATCGGGGCCGCGCCGGCCGCCTGGAACCCGTACATCCGGGGGGCCTTCGTGGCGTTGCCGTCGCGCAGGTCCTCGGAGTAGCCCATCCAGTACGCGGTGATGTTGCCCGCGTTGCCGACCGGCAGGCAGTGGATGTCCGGCGCGTCGCCGAGGGCCTCGACGATCTCGAAGGCGGCCGTCTTCTGCCCGTGCAGCCGGTCGATGTTGACGGAGTTGACCAACGCGACCGGGTAGTCCTGGGCGAGCTTGCCGGCCAGGCCCAGGCAGTCGTCGAAGTTGCCCTGCACCTGGAGCAGCTTGGCGCCGTGCACCAGCGCCTGGGCCAGCTTGCCCAACGCGATCTTGCCCTGGGGCACCAGCACCGCGCAGGTGATCCCGGCGCGGGCCGCGTACGCGGCGGCCGACGCGCTGGTGTTGCCGGTGGAGGCGCAGATGATCGCCTTGTCCCCGGCCTCGACGGCCTTGGAGACGGCGAGGGTCATGCCGCGGTCCTTGAACGAGCCGGTCGGGTTCGCCCCCTCGACCTTGAGCCACACGTCCGCGCCGACCCGGGCGGAGAGCACCGGCGCCGGCAGCAGCGGCGTGTTCCCCTCGTGCAGGGTGACGACGGGAGTGGCGTCGGTGACCGGCAGACGGTCCCGGTACGCCTCGATGAGTCCCCGCCACATGTCGCGCTCCTCGCCTCTCCGGCCCCGGTCGACCGGGACCCGCCTACAGCGTGGACCAGCCTGCCCGGCCGGTCACCGGCACACCCCGTCCTAACCATCAGGCGGGACGCCCGGGCTACGCGCCGCCCTCGACCCGCAGCACGCTGGCCACCGAGCGGACGATGTCCAACCCGCGCAGCTCGCGGACGGTGGCGGCGAGCGCCGCGTCCGGCGCCACGTGGGTGACGATCACCAGCTCGGCGTCACCCCCGGCCGGCCCCTGCCGCACGGTGGCGATGGAGACCTCGTGCCGGGCGAACACCCCGGCCACCGCCGCCAGCACACCCGGCCGGTCGGCCACGTCGAGGCTGATGTGGTAGCGGGTGAGCGCCTCGCCCATCGGCCGCACCGACAGGTCCGCGTACGCCGACTCGCTGGCCGCGTGCACCCCGGCGAGACGGTTGCGGGCCACCGCGACCACGTCGCCGAGCACCGCGCTGGCGGTCGGCGCGCCGCCCGCACCCCGACCGTAGAACATGAGCTGACCGGCCGCGTCGGCCTCGACGAAGACCGCGTTGAAGGCGTCGCCGACGCCGGCGAGCGGGTGGGTCAGCGGGATCATCGCCGGGTGCACCCGGACGTTCACCGTCTCCCCGCCGGCCGCGTCGACGCCCCGGGCGGCGATGCAGAGCAGTTTGATCGTGCAGCCCATGGCCTTCGCGCTGGCGACGTCCGCGGCGGTCACCTCGGTGATGCCCTCGCGGTGCACGTCGGCGGCGGTGACCCGGGTGTGGAACGCCAGCGAGGCGAGGATGGCGGCCTTGGCGGCGGCGTCGAAGCCCTCCACGTCGGCCGTCGGGTCGGCCTCCGCGTACCCCAGCTCGGTGGCCTCCTCCAGCGCCTCGGCGAAGCCGGCGCCGGTGGCGTCCATGGCGGAGAGGATGAAGTTGGTGGTGCCGTTCACGATGCCGGTGACCCGGGTGATCCGGTCGCCGTGCAGCGACTCGCGCAGCGGGCGCAGCAGCGGGATCGCCCCGGCGACGCTGGCCTCGTAGTAGAGGTCCGCGCCGCCCTCGGCGGCGGCGTCGTGCAGCGTCGCGCCGTCCTCGGCGAGCAACGCCTTGTTGGCGGTGACCACGCTCTTGCCCGCGCGCAGCGCCTCGACCAGCCAGCCCCGGGCCGGCTCGATGCCGCCGACCACCTCGACCACCACGTCCACGTCGTCCCGCTTGATCAACCCGAGCGGGTCGGTGGTGAACAGCGCCGGGTCGACCGGCAGATCGCCCCGGTCACGGCCGAGCCGGCGGACGGCGATGCCGGCGATCTCCAGCGGGGCGCCGATCCGGGCGGCGAGATCGGCGGACTGCTCGTGCAGCAGCCGCACGACGTCGCTGCCGACCGTGCCGCAGCCGAGCAGCGCCAAACGAACCGGTGAGGTCATCCCACATCCAATGCGAGCAGGTCGTCTTCGGTCTCCCGGCGGACGATCAGCCGAGCCCGACCGTCACGGACGGCGACGACCGGGGGCCGCGGGACATGGTTGTAGTTGCTGGCCATGCTCCGGCAGTAGGCCCCGGTGCCGGGCACCGCGACAAGATCTCCGGGCTGCACGTCGGCGGGCAGGAATTCATCCTTCACCACGATGTCCCCGGACTCACAGTGCTTTCCCACCACGCGGGCGAGCATCGGCTCCGCCGCCGACGCGCGGTTCGCCACGGTGGCCGAGTAGGAGGCGTCGTAGAGCGCCGTGCGGATGTTGTCGCTCATCCCCCCGTCCACGCTCACGTAGGTGCGGATGCCGTCGACGTCCTTGACGGTCCCCACCTGGTAGAGGGTGAACACGGCGGGACCGACGATCGCGCGGCCCGGCTCGACCGACAGGTGCGGCACTGCCAGGTTCTCCGCCGCGCACTCCCCGTCGACGATCTTGCGCAGGCGCTTGGCCAGGTCGTGCGGCGACGCCGGGTCGTCCTGGGTGGTGTACGCGATGCCGAAGCCGCCGCCCAGGTCCAGCTCGGGCAGCTCCACGCCGCGCGCGTCACGGATCTGCGCCTGGAGGGCGAGCACCCGACGGGCGGAGACCTCGAAGCCGCTGGCGTCGAAGATCTGCGAGCCGATGTGCGAGTGCAGCCCTCGCAGCTCCAGCACGTCCTCGTCGAGGATCTTGAAGGCGGCCGCCGCGGCGGCGCCGCCGGCCAGCGAGAAGCCGAACTTCTGGTCCTCGTGCGCGGTGGCGATGAACTCGTGGGTGTGCGCCTCCACGCCGACCGTGACCCGGACCAGCACCCGGGGGCGTACCCCGCGCTCGCGGGCCAGCTCGGAGAGCCTGTCGATCTCGGCGAACGAGTCGACGATGATCCGGCCCACGCCCGCGTCCACCGCCCGGGTCAGCTCGGCCACCGACTTGTTGTTGCCGTGGAAGCCGATCCGCGCAGGCTCCATCCCGGCCGAGAGCGCGGTGGCCAGCTCCCCGCCGGTGCACACGTCGAGGAACATGCCCTCCTCGGCGATCATCCGGACCACGGCGCGGCAGAGGAACGCCTTGCCGGCGTAGTAGACGTCCGCGTCCGGGAACGCGGCGCGGAACTCGCGGCAGCGCTCGCGCAGGTCGTCCTCGTCCAGCACGTACGCCGCGGTGCCGAACTCGGCGGCCAGGTCACGGACGTCCAGGCCCGCGACGGTCAGCGCGCCGGCCGGGCCGCGCGCCACGTGCCGCGGCCAGAGCTGCGGCACGAGGGCGTTGACGTCGACCGGGGTACGCAACCAGGCCGGACTGCGGTTGCCGATGTCGCCGTGCAGGGCACCGGCTTCGTGCGCTCGCATGCGGGGTTACATCCTCTCCGGGGCGGAGACGCCGAGCAGGTGGAGGCCGTTGGCGATGACCGTCCGGGTGGCGTCGTTGAGCCAGAGCCGGGCCCGGTGCAGGTCGGTGACCTTCTCGTCGCCGCGCGGCAGGATCCGGCAGTTGTCGTAGAACCGGTGGTAGGCCCCGGCGAGCCGCTCCAGGTAGCGGGCCACCAGGTGCGGCCCGCGCAGCTCGGCCGCCGAGGCGACCACGGCCGGAAACTCGGCGAGCGCCTTGAGCAGGTCGTTCTCCTTCTCGTGCACGAGCAGCTCGGCGCGGAAGTCGGCGGCGTCACCCCGGGTCAGCCCCGCCTCGGCGGCGTTGCGGCCGACGCTGGCGGTCCGGGCGGCCACGTACTGGACGTAGTAGACCGGGTTGTCGCGGGTGGCCCGGGTCCACAGCTCCACGTCGATGTCGATGGGCGAGTCGCTGGAGTAGCGGGCCAGCGCGTAGCGGGAGGCGTCCACGCCGATCGCGTCGACCAGGTCCTCCAGGGTGACCACGGTGCCGGCCCGCTTGCTCATCCGCACCGGGGCGCCGTCGCGGACCAGGTTGACCAGCTGGCCGATGAGGATCTCCAGGTTGCGCGCCGGGTCGTCGCCGAAGCACGCGGACATCGCCTTCATCCGGCCGATGTAGCCGTGGTGGTCGGCGCCCAGCATGATCACGACCCGCTCGAAGCCGCGTTCCCGCTTGTCCAGGTAGTAGGCGCAGTCGGCCGCGAAGTAGGTCCACTCACCGTTGGACTTGCGCAGCACCCGGTCCTTGTCGTCACCGAAGTCGGTGGTCCGCAGCCAGGTGGCGCCCTCGGACTCGAAGATGTGTCCCTGCTTGCGCAGCCGGATCAGCGCCTGCTCCAGCTCGCCCCGATCGTGCAGGTCCTTCTCGTTGAAGTAGGTGTCGAACTCCACCCCGAAGTCCCGCAGCGAGGACTTGATCTCGCTGAACATCAGCTGGACGCCCTCGACCCGGAACACTTCCTGGGCGGCGTCCTCCGGCAGGTCCCGCACCTCGGGCCGGCGCTCGACGACCTCGGCGGCGATCTCGGCGATGTACGCGCCGCCGTAGCCGTCCTCCGGCGCCGGCTCACCCTTGGCCGCGGCCAGCAGCGAGCGGGCGAACCGGTCGATCTGCGAGCCGGCGTCGTTGAAATAGTATTCGGTGCCGACGTCGGCGCCGGTCGCCCGGAGCAGCCGGCTCAGCGCGTCGCCGACGGCCGCCCAGCGGACCCCGCCGATGTGCACCGGGCCGGTCGGGTTGGCCGAGACGAACTCCAGGTTGATCCGCTGCCCGGCCAGGGTGTCGGTGCGCCCGTACGCCGGGCCGGCCTCGACGATCACCTTGGCCAGCTGACCGGCGGCGCCCGCGTCGAGCCGGATGTTCAGGAAGCCCGGGCCGGCGATCTCCACCGACTTGACCCCCGGCGCCCGGCCCAGGTGGTCGGCCAGGGCCGTGGCCAGCTCCCGCGGGGGGACGCCCACCTTCTTGCTGAGCTGCAGCGCCAGCGTCGAGGCGTAGTCGCCGTGATCGGGGTTACGGGGTCGCTCGACGGTGGTCTGCGCGGGCAGCGCGGCAGGGTCCAGGCCCCGCTCGTCGAAGACGGCGTGGGCTGCGGCGAGGACGACCTCGGCGAGTTCTGCGGGAGTCACCGAACCATGTTATCGGGGGTAGACTCGGGCACCGCGGAGGCGACCCAGCATGTGAACCGGCCCCGCGGTCCCCTGACCGACCGACCTGACGAGGCACGATGAGCATCAGCACCCCGGGCGGCCCGGAGCGCCGTCCCACCGTGGTCAGCACCGGCAAGAAGCCGGCCGCCGGCCGGCCGGCCGCTGGCGACAAGCCCGCCGCGAAGGCCGGCGCGGGCAAGGCGGGGGGCGGCAAGGGCACCCCACGGCCGGGAGCCGGGGGCAAGGGCCGCAAGCCGGTCACGCCGGTGAAGGTCAGCCAGGGTCGCTCGTGGGGTCCGATCGCCCTGTTCGTCGCGGTCGGCGTGCTCGCCGTCGGCATCATCGGTGTCGGCGCCTGGGCGGTCTACCAGGGCGCCCAGCCGTGGCAGAAGCGGGCGGACGCCATCAACGGCATCGTCAACTACCGCGACAAGGACCCCGAGAGCCTCAAGTACGAGAAGCACCAGTCGGGTCCGTTGAAGTACAAGTACTCGCCGCCGGTCGGTGGCGTGCACAACGACGCCTGGCAGAACTGCATGGGCGACGTCTACGACGCCCCCATCGCCAACGAGCACGCGGTGCACAGCCTGGAGCACGGCGCGGTGTGGATCACCTACCGGCCCGACCTGCCGCAGGACCAGGTCGAGAAGCTGGCCGGCAAGGTCCGCGGCACCGAGAAGATGCTGATGAGCCCGTACGAGGGCCTCGACAAGGCGATCTCGCTCCAGGCCTGGGGTTACCAGCTGAAGGTCGACAACGCGGACGACGAGCGGATCGACGAGTTCATCAAGGACCTGCGGGTCAACGCCTCGGTCGAGGGCCCGACCGCCCTGTGCAACCAGGGTGTGACGGCGACGGGCACCACCCCGCGCGACCTCGGCGCCCAGATGCCGACTCAGTGAGGAAACGAGCATGAACGCGACCGGCACCACGGACCGGGAGACGGCGACGGCCCCGGAGGTCGATCAGGGGGAGGCCCGCCTCCCCCGTCGTTTCGGGGTCCTGGCACTGGCCGTGATCCTCGTGGTCGGGCTGCTGCTCGGGTACGCCGGCGGCTTCCTCACCCCGCAGCTCACCCGTCCCGGGGACTCCTCCCCCGAGGCCGGCTTCGCCCGGGACATGACCACCCACCACTCCCAGGCCGTGGAGATGAGTCTCACCGCCTACCGTTCCGCCACCCTGCCGGGGGTGCGTCAGATCGCCGTCGACATCGCCACCGGACAACAGGGCGAGATCGGCGCGATGCAGACGTGGCTTCGCGAATGGAACCTGAGCCCGACCGGCTCCGAGCCACCGATGTCCTGGATGCCGGACGGTCGGGCGTCGATGCGTGACGGGCTCATGCCGGGCATGGCCACCAGCGACCAGATGAAGCAGCTGCGCGAGGCGCAGGGCATCGCGGTGGACCAGCAGTTCCTGTCCCTCATGATCGACCACCACCTGGGCGGCATCCACATGGTCGACGCCGTCCTGAAGGTGACCGACGACCCCGAGGTGGTGCGGGTGGCCAGCACCATGAAGGCCACCCAGCAGAACGAGCTGAACAGCCTTCTCGACCTGCAGCGGCAGGCGAAGGGCTGACACCTCACGTCGATGCCGGCCGACCCGAGCGGGGTCGGCCGGCATCGTCGTTCGCGGCCCGACAGCCATCGCGACCTGTCGATCACCAACTCCCCCACGGATGTCGATCCTGACCTATTCTGTAGCCGGCCGCTCACGCAGGGCCGGACGCAAAACGGGGGACAAGTGAACATTCAACTCAAGATCCTGGGCCGGGTCGACGTGCTCGTGGACGGTGCGTCATGCCCACCCGCCGGCATCAAACCGAAACAACTGCTCGCGGCGTTGCTGCTGAATCCCAACGCGGTCATGCCGACCGACCGCCTGATCGCGGCACTGTGGCCTGACGAACCGCCGGCTTCCGCCCTGGACAACCTGCGGACCTACGCCACCGGGATCCGGCACTCGCTGCGCTCCACCGGCGACGCGGGGATCAGCCTGACCACCTTCCGCCTCGGATATCAGCTGAACGCGCCACCCCACCTGCTGGATCTCAGCCAGTTCGAGGAACTGACGGCCCGCGCCCGGGCTGCCACCGCCTCCGGCCGGCTCTCGGTCGCCGCCGGCTGCCTCGGCGAGGCCCTGCCGCTCTGGACCGGGGCAGCCGGGGAGGGACTACCACGCAACGGCTGGCTGGGCAGCGCGCTGGACGCGCTCGACGAGTCCCGGACGATCGCCCTGGAGGACCGGGCCGACGCGTGGCTGGGCCTGGGCCGGCACGCCGAACTCATCCCCGAGCTTCTCCGACTGACCGCGGAGCATCCGCTTCGGGAACGGCTCTGGCGGCAGCTGATGCTCGCCCAATACCGCAGTGGCGCGGCCGGCGAGGCGCTCGAGACCTACGCGACGGCGCGCACGACACTGGCCGACCAGCTCGGAATCGAGCCGGGCGACGAACTGGTCGAGCTGCACCGGTCGATCCTGCGACGGGACCTGCCCGAGGCCCCGTCGGAGCCCGCTCAGGGAACGGCCGAGCCGCTCGACGGCGCCGTCGCCGGACGACTCGCGATCCGGACCGACGGGCCGAGGCGGCAGGACACGGGCGCCCCCTCCCGAGCGGAGGGCACGCGCCCCACGCCGCTCCAGGTGCCCGCGCCGCCCTCTCCCTTCGTCGGGCGGGAGCGGGAGGAGCGTCTGCTCAGGGAGGCGGTTGCGGCCGTCGGCGCCGACGCGCCGATGGTCGCCCTGATCCGCGGACCGCTCGGGATCGGGAAGTCGGCACTGGCCAGTCGGGTCGCTCACGGGCTGCGCGACGAGTTCCCGGACGGCCAGCTGTACGTGAATCTCCGGGACTGCGGCACGCCGCACGCCTCCGCCACGACACTCCATGCCGTTCGGCATCTGCTGAGGAGCCTGGGGCGGGACGTCGCACCCGACGCCACCCTCGCCGAAGCGACCTGCCTGCTTCGCTCCGTCCTCGCCTCCCGGCGCCTCCTCATCGTGATCGACAACGCCGTCTGCGAGAGCTCGGTCGTCGCGCTGCTGCCCGCGTACCCGGGTTCGTCCGCGATCATCACGAGTTCGCGGGAGTTCGCGCTGACCCAGGCGGGCCGCCAGACGCGGCTCGGCCCGCTGGACGACTTCGACGGTCTCCGGCTGCTCGGGTCGCTGGTGGACCCGGCCGTGATCCGCGCCGATCAGGCCGCGGCGGACGAGGTCGTGCGACTCTGTGGCGGGATCCCGCTGGTGCTCCGTGCCGCCGCCGCACGGTTGGCCAGCCGACCGAGTTGGTCGGTCGCCATGCTGCGGGACAGCCTGAGAGACGGTCGTGGCCGGCTCGACGGGCTCCGACTCGGCGAGTCCTCACTGCGGGACTATCTGCGTTCCGTGCTCGACGAACTGGCAGCGGAGCGGCCGACCGCGATCGAACTGCTGCGCCGGTTGAGTCTGTTTCCCACCCGCTTCCAGCAGTCGGACATCGCTCACCTGTTCCGCGCGGACGGCGCCCGCTCCGCGACCCGCCCCGCAGTCTCGGACCTGGAGACCCTCATCGACTTCCACCTGCTGGAGACACCGGCGCCTGGTTATTTCGACCTGCCGGACCTCATTCGGGTCTTCGCCTCCGAGTTCTCCATTCGGAGCGTCGGCTGACGGCAACCGTTCCGTGTACGGATTTTGTCGAGGCCGCTGTATGGCCGGGGAATAGCCTGTGCGTAAATATGTCCGGGACCACAGGGAGGCCATCATGACCGCAATGCTCGTGCGGCTGGCGGACCACGCGCTCAGTCTCGCAGTCCCCCGCGTCGTGGGTAACGCCAAGGTGTGCGGGTGCGATGCGGGGTCAACGTGGTGTGCCAGCGCCACCGTCCGGTGCAGGTGCAACAGCGACTGCGTGACGACCAACTGCTACTGCCCCATCAACGGCTGCCGGTAAGGCAGCGACACGAAGCGGGCCGTTCCATCCGGCTGGATGGAACGGCCCGCTCATTGCACTGCTACCAGGCGCCGCAGACCGAGGTCATGCAGCTGCAGTAGTGAGTCATGCAGTCCGACCTGCAGCAGCAGCCCTGGCGGATGGAGTAGTTCTGGCAGTAGCAGGAGCCCGGGTCACAGGCGCAGACCTTGGCCTGCGCCGGAACCTTCGGGACGACCCGGCTGAGCATTCGCGCGCCGAGACGCTCCAGGGTGTTCCTCACATCTTCCTCCTTTGTCGGGGAATTTCCTGAACCCTAGAGCAGGCTGATACAACGATTAATTCAACAGCTGCACAGAAGCGCATGTATTCGCGTTATCGATCCGATCCGAGGACGACACCGAGGACCGTTCCTGTCGACACGTAGCCGAATCGGCGGGAGTCGAAACTGCGATCCGGATTGTCGCCGAGCAGCAGAATCTGCCCGGTCGGCACCACGGCGCCCAGCTCCGCGCGCCACCTGTGGAACTCCGGGGGCACCGGCTCCCCCTCGGTCGCCGCCACCCGCTTGACGATCCACTGCTTGTCCGGCTGGGGTCTGCCCGCCGGCCAGAATCCCTCCGGGCCGCTCCGCTCACCCGCCCGCCACGAGGCGACGGAGTGCCAGGGCGGCGGTTGGCACACCACCACGACCTGACCCGTCGCCGGCGTGGCACCCGACAGTCGACGCGCCAGGACGTGGCTGCCCTCACGGAGCGTCGGCTCCATGCTCGGGCCCAGCACCTGCACCAGCAGCAGACGCCGACGCGCGAGGACGAGCGCACCCGCCACGAGGCAGACCGGCACCACGTACCACAAGCCGATCATCGGTTTCCCGATCCGAGCGACGGCGCCAGGACGTCGGCGATGTCCTCGAACGTCACCACGACCATGGCGATCACCACCGCCCCCGCCATCGAGAGCAACGCGGCGGGCACCGCGAGCGGCGCCTGACTCGTTCCCCCGACCAGCGCGGCGACCCCGAGGCCCAGCAGGAGTCCGTTACGGACCAGGTGCCGGCGGCCGAAGCTCACCGAGGATCCGCCGAAGCACGGGCAGGAGACGCGGGTACCGCGGGCCAGCACCACGGCGATGGCCGCCGTGAACGAGGCGAGCAGGACGAGCGCGAGGACGAGCCCGGCCGTGCCCGTGCCCGGGAGGCCGAGCAGCACCACGGCGACGACCTCGCCGGTGACGACCGCGACGGCCACGGCCGGCACCACGGCCGTCGGGAGCAGGCGCATGTCCGCCAGGCCCCTCCGGAAGGCCACGAAAGCCGCCCCGCTCTTGAGCTTGCCGACCGCCGAGGCGACGAACACCAGTGCCAGGACCGTTCGTCCGAGGAGTTCCACGTACTGCATATTCGTGTCCTAACTGAGAGATCTCTGGACGTCCGAGTAGCCCGACGCCTGGGTCTCGAACAGCGCCGCGTAATCACCACCGCTGTCGATCAGTTCGTCGTGGCTCCCGACCTCGGCGATCCGGCCGTCCCGCAGCACCGCCAACACGTCGGCGTCGCGCAGCGAACTCATCCGGTGCGAGATCAGCACCGCTGTGGCACCCGCCCGGTGCCGTTTCACCAGGTCGTTCACCTCGTGCTCGGCGACGGCGTCCAGACCGGCGCTGGGCTCGTCGAGGATCATCAGGTCGCGCCGGCCACGGAACATGGCGCGGGCCAGCGCGATCCGCTGCCACTGCCCACCGGAGAGGAGCACGCCGCTCTGCGCGTCGTCGTCGTCCTCGCCGAAGGTGCGGAACATCCGGGTGAGCAGCGTGTCGTAGCCACGGGGCAGCGCGGCGAGGGTGGCATGGGAGCCGGCGACGCGACTCGCCTCCTCGATCGCACCCCGGTCATCGAGCCGCTGGATGTCGCCGACGGCCACGTTCTCCGCCGCCGACAGGTCGTAGTGCATGAAGTCCTGGAACAGCGCGGAGATCCGCTCGCGCAGCGCCCGCGGGTCGTGTCGGCGCAGGTCCACGCCGTCCCAGAGGATCTCGCCCCGGGTCGGGTCGTAGAACCGGCACAGGAGCTTGACGAGCGTGCTCTTGCCGGCCCCGTTGCGGCCGACCAGCCCCAACACCGCGCCCTGCGGGATGAACAGGCTGACGCCGCGGAGAACCCAGGGGTGGTCGTCGGCGTACCGGAACCACACGTCGCGCAGCTCGATCCCCCGGCGCAGCGCGGTGATCGGGGCGGGTCGCGGCGGCACGGGCAGGTCGGGCTCCGCCTCGATGATGTCCTGGTAGTGCCGGAACAGCATCAGTTGCTGGTTGCTCCGGGCGATGACGAGCACCAACGCGCTCAGCGCGGCCTGGACCCCGCCGACGCTGGTCACGAAGAGCGTGAGGTCACCGACCGAGAACACGCCGGCGCGCGCCCGCGCGACCGCCCACAGCAACCCCCCGCCCGAGACCGCGGCGGCGAGGACCGCCAGCAGCGCCTGGGTGCGAAGCTCGCGTCTCTCCTGGGCGCTCCGCGCCCGATTGGCCGTCGTGCGCTCGCCGATCATCCGACGCCGCAGGAAGGGCCCGATGTTGAACAACCGGATCTCGGTGGCCGCCTCCAGGCTCGACAGCAACCCGCTGAAGAACAGCTCCCGTCGTTCGACCGGGCTGAGCCCCCAGGCCAGCGCCGCCCGCTGGCGGGCCATCGCCAGCTCGGCGAGCATCACCGGGACGACCGCGGCGACCACGAACCCGACCATCAGGGGGCTGATCAGACACAGGGCGGTGACGAAACCCGCGAGCGTCAGCATCTTGGCGACGATCCCGAACAGGTCGCTGACGAGCTGGGTGGACGTCACCCCGGCCGCCTGCTGGGCCAGCCGCAACCGGTCCTGGAACCCCGGGTCCTCGAAGCGCCCCAACCCGGAGAAGGTGTCGAGCGCCGCGTAGAGCCGGTCCTGGGCAAGCAGGCCCGTCGCGCGGCCGATGTGCTCGCCGAGAAACCGCTCGAGTTGCGGCAGGAGCGCCGCCAGCACTCCGACCACGGTCAGCGCCACGGCCACCGGCACCGTCCGGTCGCCGGCGCCGAGACGCGGGTCGAGCTGGTCGATCAACGTCTTCATCAGCCAGGCGGCCGACACCGGCGTGGCGGCCTGCCCGAGAACCACGCATCCGTAGCAGAGCACGAACGCCGGTGCGGCCCGCCACGCGAGCCGCACCGCCGCCAGGGACGTCCTCACCACCGGGCTGTCCGTGTTCCCACGAGCACTGGCCGACCGCGCGGTCAGACCCGTGCGGGCGTCAGGACCGGGAGGTGGGAGAGCGTGTGGCCACCCGACTCCACGACCCCGGCGTCGCCCATCACGTAGATCGCGGGGAAGCCGCTGCCCTTGAAGGCATCGAGCATCGGCTGCCCGTCCTTGGCCGCGAGCACGGTCGCGACGGGGGACAACTGGCGGACCATGTCCTTCGTCTCGAAGTCGTCCGCCGCCGCGACCACGGCGAAGACGCGGGAGGCGCCTTCCGGTTGCGCGGCCGCGTACTCGACGAAGTCGGGCACCTTCTCGATGCACGGCTGGCAGTTCGGCGAGAAGAAGGCGACGACGACGCCCCGGGCGAGCGCGTCCCGGGTGACCACCGCACCGTCCACGGTGCGGGCCGTGAAGTCGTCGATCCGCTCGCCCGGGGGGAACAGGCCCTCGTTCGAGCTGCCGCCGCCGCGGGGTTGCGCGAGCAGTTGCGAGTGCTCCCGGAGGCGACGGACGACGCCAAGGGTAAAGATCAGGTTCAGCATGGCGACAGCCCCAACCAGGACCAGCGCCCCAACGACGTATGGCATCGGGTGACCTCCTCAGTGCAGTGGAGACACGCTAGGCACCTCCGCTACACGCCGAGCTACGAGCGTCGTACACCTCGTCATGTACAGGCCTCGTCCCAGCTATGACCGTTTTGTCCGTTCACTTCTATATGAGACCTAAGTTAGGAACGAGAAGGTTGCTGGCTTATGCGTGACCAGTTGTGATTCGGGCTCGTTGCGCAGGACGTGGGGGTTGCACTCAGAGACGCAGGGCGGTCGGTGACCAGCTGGTGCCGACGCCACACCATCGGCGGTGACGGAGCGGTGGCAGCCGTCCGTCGCGGACTGCGGCAGGGCGAGCCGGGAACGCTCAGCCGCGAACAGGAACTCGAACTGATCGACGTACTGCGGGGCGTCCACCCCGACGAGTTCGGCATCGACGAGGAGCTCTGGACGCGCCAGAGCCTGACCACTCTCATCGAGCGCCGGTTCGGGCTGAGCATGGACGCCGGCCTCGTCGGGGCGTACCTGCGGGCCTGGGGGCTGGGGCCGCGCGAGCCGCGCGAGCGCGCCTGCGGCCTCTGCGTCGGCGCGGTCGAGCGCTGGGTACGCAGCGAGTACCCGGCGATCACCCGGGCGGCCCAGGAGCACGCCGCGGAGGTCTACTGGATCGGCCGGGTGCGGCTGCGGGGCACCATGCCGGCCGCGGACGTCGTGTCGGCGGTGTCGTCGCGCGGGCGGGTGCGGTTCATGGTCACCACGCCGTCGGTGGACCCGCCGCTGCCCCGGGACTTCGTCCTGCGGTTGAGCGGCGCCGAGGAACGCACGGTGCACCTGATCGTGGACGGCTCCTGGCCGCGCAACGAGTGGCCCCGGCGGCTGCCCCGTCGGATCGTGCTGCACCCGCTGCCGAGCTGCGGGCGCGCCCTCGCCGCGGCCTGAGCCGGCGAAGATCGACTCGCGGATACCGATTCGGTGATCCGGGGAGGGGTTTGCTACTCTTCTCGGGTCGCTGAGCCCCCGTAGCTCAGGGGATAGAGCACCGCCCTCCGGAGGCGGGGGCGCAGGTTCGAATCCTGCCGGGGGCACCAGACACGTCGAAGCCCGGGCCGCAGCGCCCGGGCTTTCGCGTCTGGTCAGCCCGCCTCGCGACGCGCCTTCGCCCGCCGCTTGCCCTCGTGCATCGCCTGGACCCGGGCCACCGGGATGGTGCGCCCCTCGGCGACCAGGTCGTCCGGCAGCCGCTGCGGGTCGGGCAACGCCTCCGCCCACGGGTCCCGGTCCCCCAGCAGCCCGGGCACGGTCCGCACGGTGAAGTCGGCGGGCGTCGCCGATTCCAGGTCGGCCCAACCGACCGGGTACGACACCGGGGCGCCGGGCCGGATCCGAGGGCTGTAGGCGGCCACCACCGTCGCCCCGTACGCCCGGGTGGAGTCGACGAAGACGCGGCCGCCGCGGTCGGCCACGATGAACGCGGTGGTGGCCAGCGCCGGGTCGAGCCGTTCCGTGCGGGCCGCGAGCGCCCGGGTCGCGGCGGCGGCCTCCTCGGCCGTGGTGGCCGGCTCCACCGGCACGATCACGTGCAGGCCCTTGGCGCCGCTGGTCTTCACCGCACCGGCCAGCCCGGCGTCGGTGAGCGCCTGCCGCACCAGCAGCGCGACCCGGACCGCCGCCGGGTAGGAGTCGCCCTCCGGCGGGTCCAGGTCGAGCACCAGGTGGGTAGGGTGCTCGGGCCGACCGGCACGGGCCAGCGTCGGGTGGTACTCGACCGCCCGCTGGTTGGCGAACCAGAGCAGTGTCCGCCGGTCGTCGCAGAGGGCGTACGCGATGCGCCGGTGCGAGGCCTCCGCCCAGACGTCGGTGCGGCGCACCCAGTCCGGCGTGTACTTCGGCAGGTTCTTCTGCATGAACGGCTCCTGACCGGGCCGCACCCGCAGCACCGACAGCGGCCGGTCGCGCAGCTCCGGCAGGATCCGCCCGTGCACCGCGTCGAGGTAGTCGACCAGGTCGCGCTTGGTCGCGCCCGCCCCGTCGAACAGCGGCTGGTCCAGGTTGGTCAGCGACACTCCGGCCCGGGTCTCGTCAGCGGCACCCATCCGCCCACCTTCCCGGGCCGGGCCCGGCTCGGCAACCCCGACACGGTCGCCGGCGGTCAGACCCAGAACGTGTCGTGCCGCAGGAAGAACTCGGCGCGCTCCTCCTCGCTGCGGTCCGCGAGGTCGCGCAGCCCCTCGAAGTAGCCCTCCCGGGGCGCGCCGGGGGCGAAGTGCAGCAGCATCGACGCCGGCTCGCCGGACTCGTTGCGGAACGCGTGCACCCCGCCCTCGGGGACGTGCACGAAGTCGCCGGGCTCCGCGTCGATCCAGCGGCGGCCGTCGTAGATGCGCACCGTCCCGGCGAGGATGAAGAAGGACTCCGAGATGGACCTGTGGAAGTGCGGGGCCGGACCCGACGGCTGCGGACCCATCTCCCACCGGTAGAGCCCGAACTGGCCGTTGGTGGTCGCCCCGGTGGCCAGGTAGCCGGCCGAGCCGCCACCCGGGTTGACCAGCTCCGGCGGGTGCCCGGCCGGTCGGATCGTCGCGGTCGTCTCGCCCCGGTCCCCGGTGTAGCGCGGCGGTGGATACGTCACGGTCCCTCCTCTGCCGGTGGAATCCCGACCGTACGTCCGTTTCCGTCGGGGCGCCGCCCCGTCCCCGCGCTTTGTCACCGGACCTTCGGCCTGTGACGATGAGGGCGTGCGTGAGGAACAGGCGAACCGGTGTGTGCCCGGCGCGGCGGACCAGGCGCGGGCGTGCACCGTCCGGGAGGCGCTGGACCGGGTCGGCGGCAAGTGGAGCATCGGCATCCTGATCGCCGCCTCGACCGGCCCGGTCCGCTTCACCGAGCTGGAGCGGCGGGTGGAGGGCATCAGCCGGCGGATGCTCACCCTGACGCTGCGCAACCTGGAACGCGACGGCCTGCTGGTCCGACACGTGCACCCCACCGTGCCACCGAAGGTCGAGTACACCGCCACCCCGATGGCCCGGGAACTGTACGAGTCGCTGGTCGCGCTCACCCGCTGGGCCGAGCGGCACCGGGAGGCGATCAGCGCGGCCCGGACCGCGTACGACCGCCAGCACGGGACTTCGGCGGGCTGAGTCAGGCCCGGACCCGCTCCGCCCACTCGATGTGGTGGTCGAAGAGCCAGGCCTGCGCGGCGCCGTCGTTACGCGCCAGCAGACGGGCGAACACCGGCATGCCCAGATCCCGGACCAGGCGCCCGACCGGGCCGGCCACCTTGGCGGTGCTGGTCCGCCGCCCCTGCGCGACCACCCGCTCCACCCGAGCGCGGCGCAGCCGTTCGTACGCCGCGAACGCGGCCGGCACGTCCGGCAGGTCACGCAGGCAGCGGGCGAGCTGGACGGCGTCCTCGAAGGCCATCGCCGCGCCCTGCCCGGACGAGGGCGCGGCGGTGTGCGCCGCGTCCCCGACGACGATCATGCGGTCGCGGTGCCAGACCGGCACCGAGGGCAGGTCGTACGTGGGCCAGCCGTACTCGATCCGCGGGGTGTGGTCGAGGACGGCCGCCGCCGGCCCGGGATCGTCGGCGAGCAGCGCGTGCAGCCGGGAGCGGGCCTCCTCCGGGCCCACCGCGGCGAGTTGTTCCCGGCTCTGCTCGACCGACTGCGGCGGGTTGGCGAACCACCACACCTCGTCCTCCCCCACCACGATCCAGCAGAAGAAGCAGCGTCGGCCGAACATCATCTGCATGGTGCCCCGCTCGTGGGGCAGGCGCAGCCCGCGGGCGAACCCGCCGGCGTTGAGCAGCGGCACCCAGCGCGGCGCGGGGGCGGCCGGGTCGATGAGCGTCCGGACCCGGGACCGCAGCCCGTCGGCGCCGACCAGCAGGTCGCCGTGGTCGGTGCGGCCGTCGGCGAACCGGGCGGTCACCCCGCTCTCCGTCGGCGTGGCGCCGGTCAGCCGGGATCCGTGGACGAACTCCACGCCCCGGTCGAGCGCCTCGTCACGCAGCGCGCGGTAGAGGTCGGAGCGGCCGACCGTGCGACTGCCCGTCGCGGCGAACTCGGCGAGCCGGCGGCCCCGGTGGTTCCGCATGACCATCCGGGGGGTCGGATGCCCGAGCCCGGCGACCAGGTCGTCGAGCCCGACGGCGTGCAGCGCGTCCAGCCCGTTGACCGAGAGCGTGAGGAACGCGCCCACCCCGACGGCGTCCCGTTCGTACGCCTCGTGGACGACCGCGTCGATCCCGGCGCGGAGTAGCGCCATGGCGGCGACCGGACCGGCCAGTCCCGCGCCGACGACGAGAGCTTTAGTCATGTGATGACTATACATAGAATGACTATGCAGGAACAGGGGTCACCTAGGGTGGGCCCATGACGGCTCGTCGCTCGCCGCTGGCGATGATGGTGCTGGCCCTCCTGGTCGAGGAGCCGATGCACGCGTACCGGATGCAGCAGCTCGTCCGGGAGCGGGAGAAGCAGGACGTGGTCAACGTCGCGCAGCGCAACAGCATCTACCAGGCCATCGAGCGGCTGCGCCGGGACGAGCTGATCCGGGTCGCGGAGACCACGCGCGCGGAGGGTCGCCCGGAACGCACCGTGTACGCGCTCACCCCGGCCGGTCGGCGCGCCCTCGACGGATGGCTCGCCGAGGCGCTCGCCACCCCCGCGCGGGAGTTCCCCGAGTTCCCCGCCGCCCTGTCCTTCCTGCCCATCCTGCCGCCGGAGGAGGCGGCCCGACGGCTCGACCAGCGCGCCGAGGCGATCGAGGCGCGGCTGCGCGAACGCGAGGCGGCGCTGGGCGCCGTCGACCTGCCGCGACTCTTCCTGGTCGAGGACGAGTACCAGCTCGCCCTGCTCCGCACCGAGCTGGACTGGGTCCGCGGCCTGGTGGCCGACCTGCGCTCGGGCGTGCTCACCTGGTCGGGCGACTGGCTCGCCGACTGGACCGGAGCCCCGGCCACCTGACCTGCGGCGACACGGGGCTGTGGCGAACGCCACGTAAGCGCTCTGACCGATCGGTCAGGTGCTGACCGATCGGTCAGGCATGCTGGACCACATGGCACGCGCGACCCCGGCCACCCACGACGAGCTGCTCACCGCGGCGGCCCGTCGGTTCACCGTCACCGGCTACAAGGGCACCTCGTTGCAGGACATCGCCCGCGAGGTGGGCTGCTCCAAGGCCACCGTGCTCTACCACTTCGCCAGCAAGGACGCCCTGCTCTGCGAGCTGATGGCCCCGGCCATCGCGATGCTGGAGGAACTCGACGCCCGCCTCGCCGGGCGCACCGGCGCGGACGCCCAGCGGGTCGCCGCCGAGGGCTTCGTCGACCTGGCGGTCGGCTTCCGCCGGGAGATCGCCCTGCTCCGGGGCGAGTTCCCGGACCTGCTCCAGCAGCCGGCCTTCGCGCACATCCAGCAGATCTCCGAACGGCTGGTCGCCGCCTTCGCCGGCTTCTCCGACCGGCCGGCGGCCCGCGTCGCCGCGCTTGTGGTCCTCGCCGGAATCGCGGAGACCTGCGGCGAGTTCCTGGACATCCCCGACGAGGAGCTGCGACCCGCGCTGCTCGCCGTGGCGCACCGCGCGCTCGAACCCACCACCTGATTGCACTGTCCACCCCGAGGACGAAGGAAGGTCCATGGCGACCCTGCTGTACCGGCTCGGCCGGGCATCCCTGCGCCGGCGGCGACTCGTCGCCGTCGTCTGGCTCGTCGTACTCGTCGGTCTCGGCCTGGCCGCGGCCACCCTGAAGGGCCCGACGGCGAGCAACTTCACCATGCCGGGCACCGAGTCGCAGAAGGCGATCGACCTGCTCGCCGACCGCTTCCCGGCGGCCAGCGGCGCGACCGGCACCATCGCGGTGAAGGCGCCCCAGGACGGTGCGCTCACCACGCCGGCCGGTCAGGCGGTGGTCGGACAGCTCACCCAGGAGGCGGCCACGCTGCCCGGCGTGGTCGGCGCGGTCGACCCGTACCAGGCCCGGGCGCTCACGCCCGACGGCCGGTACGCGCTGATCCAGGTGCAGTTCGCCGGCCGGGCGGACGACGTCACGACCGAGCAGCGCGACGCGTACGAGAAGGTCGGCGCGCAGGCCGAGGCGCAGGGTTGGCAGGTCGCACCCGGCGGTGAGGTGCTCAACGGCGAGCCGGAGGTCGGCTCGACCGAGGCGATCGGCGTGCTGGTGGCGGCGATCGTCCTGATCATCACGTTCGGCTCACTGGTGGCGGCCGGGATGACCATGCTGAACGCGCTGATCGGCGTCGGCGTCGGCATGGCCGGCCTCTTCGCGCTCAGCGGCGCGGTCGAGCTGACCAGCACCGCCCCGATCCTGGCGCTGATGCTCGGCCTCGCGGTGGGCATCGACTACTCGCTCTTCATCACCTCCCGGCACCGGCAGAACCTGCTCGACGGGCTCTCCCCCGAGGAGGCGGTCGGCCGGGCGGTCGGCACCGCCGGCTCCGCCGTGGTCTTCGCCGGCGCGACGGTCGTGGTGGCCCTGGCCGGCCTGGCCGTGGTGGGCATCCCGTTCCTCACCGTGATGGGCCTGGCCGCCGCCGGCACCGTCACCGTCGCCGTGCTGGTGGCGATCACCCTGGCCCCGGCGCTGCTCGGCTTCGCCGGCCGCAAGGTGCTGCCGCGCAAGCTGCGCAACCGGGAGGCGGTCGCGGACCCGGGCACGGGCTCGGAGGACCGCTCCGGGTTCGGGTTCCGCTGGGCGCACTGGGTGACCCGGTTCCGCGTCCCGGTGATCCTGGTCGGCCTGCTCGGCCTCGGGCTGCTCGCGATCCCCGCCCAGGACATGCGCCTGGCCCTGCCGGACGCGTCCGCCGCCGCCGAGGGCACCCCGGCCCGGGTCAGCAACGACCTGATCCAGGAGGGCTTCGGCCCCGGCTTCACCGGCCGGCTCGCGGTCGTCGTGACGGCCGACTCCCCGCAGGCCACCCAGGCGGCCGTGCCGCAGGTCACCGCGCTGATCCAGAAGACCGACGGGGTGCTGGCGGTGGCCCCGCCGCAGCGCGACCCGTCCGGCCGTACCGCGCTGCTCGGCGTGATCCCGAAGACCGGGCCGACCGACGAGGCGACCGAGACGGTCGTGCACGACATCCGCGAGCAGGTCGCCGGCATCCAGAACGCGGAGGTGCTGCTCACCGGCGTCACCGCGATCGGCATCGACGTGTCGGAGAAGCTCTCCGACGCCCTCCCGGTCTACCTGCTGCTGGTGGTCGGCCTGTCCGTGCTGCTGCTCATGCTGGTGTTCCGGTCGATCCTGGTGCCGGTGAAGGCGGCGCTGGGCTTCCTGCTCACCGTGGCGGCCACGTTCGGCATCACGGTCGCGGTGTTCCAGCAGGGTCACCTGGCCGACCTGGTCGGTCTCGACACCCCGGCCCCGCTGGTCAGCTTCCTGCCGATCCTGCTCATCGGCATCCTGTTCGGCCTGGCCATGGACTACGAGGTCTTCCTGGTCTCGCGGATGCGCGAGGACTACGTGCACGGCGACACCGCGCGTCAGGCCACCATCAACGGGATGGGCCACGGCGCCCGGGTGGTCACCGCCGCCGCGCTCATCATGATCTCGGTGTTCGGCGGCTTCGTCTTCCTGGAGGACCCGATCATCAAGTCGATGGGCTTCGCGCTCGCGATCGGCGTCGCCATCGACGCGTTCGTGGTCCGGATGACCATCGTCCCGGCGGTGATGTCGCTGCTGAACAACGCCGCCTGGTGGCTGCCGCGCTGGCTGAACAAGATCCTGCCCAACGTGGACGTCGAGGGTGAGGGCCTGCGCGCCCACCTCGCCGAGCGCGAGCCCGCCGAGGTGAGGTGAAAGGAGGGGCCCCCTGTTAACGCCTGGCGCATAACAGGGGGCCCCTCCCAACGCCCCACCTCACACACCGGCCGGGTACGTCTCCATCTCGCCGGGCGTCACCAGCGCCGGCAGCGGGTGCAGCGCGGTCGTCTCGTCGCACCAGACGAACGCGTCGTACCGCTCACCGAGCCGGGTCGGCACGTAGTTGCCCCAGGACTCGAAGCTCGGGTCGTACACCACCCCGATGGCCCGGTGGTCGGCCTCGCCGGTCACCCACTCCGGCTGGTCCCCGCCGCCGAAGACCAGCACCGCCCGGTCCGGCATCAGCTCGTGCAGCCGGTGCTCGACCGACCCCTCGCGGGCCGGCGGCACCACCATCGTCTCGGCCGGCGAGCCCCAGCGCGGCGCGGCGATCACGCTGCCCCGCCAACTGCCGAAGCCGATCAGCGCCACCGCGTCCCGGCCGTGCCGTTCCCGGGCGAGCTGGCCGATGTTGACCATGCCGTCCGCCGCCATCTCGGTGGCCCGGGCGTCCCCGACGTGCGTGTTGTGGGCCCACACGACGCCGCGCGCCTCCGGCCCGTACCGGTCGAGCAGTCGGTCCAGCGTGTCCGCCATGTGGATGTCCCGGACGTTCCACGACTCCGGCCCCCCGCCGACCATGGCCCGGTAGTAGCGCTCCGCGCCGGCCACCACCTCCGCGTTCTGCCAGGCCGAGAAACGGTCCGGGCCGTCCGCGGCGGCCTGTTCCCGGGTACGCGCGAGCAGCCGGACCACCTCCTCCTCGCACCGGGCGGAGACGAACCGGCTGGCCGTCCCGTACTCCTCGACCCGCTTGCCGTACGGCTCGAAGCAGCGGTACGCCTCCTGGGCCGCCTCCAACGAGGCCGGATCCTCCTCGCCCAGGTAGTCGAAGATGGCCTGCATCGACTCCCAGAGCGAGTAGACGTCGAGGCCGTGGAATCCGGCCCGCTCCCCCTCCGGCCGCTCCAGGTTCCAGGCCCGCAGCCAGCGGCAGAAGCGGGCCACCTCGGCGTTCGCCCACATCCAGGTGGGCCAGCGTTCGAACCGTTCCAGCGCGACGAGCGGATCGGCCAGCCCGCCCGGCGCGCCCACCACGGACCGGTGCACGCGGTCGCAGTCCGGCCAGTCCCCCTCCACCGCCACGAAGTCGAACCCCTGCTCGGCGATGAGGCGCCGGGTCACCTGCTCCCGCAGCCGGTAGTAGTCGTAGCTGCCGTGCGTCGCCTCGCCGATCATCACGATGCGGGCGTCCCGGACGCGTTCCAGCAGGGGGTCGAAGTCGCTCGGCGCGCCGAGCCGCTGAACCAGCATGCCCGCGGCTACCCGGGACCGGTCGGGGCAAACCGGCGGTCCGGGGCATGCCGCCCCGCCCAGCGGGTAGCCGCGCGGCATGACCGTCAGCGGCGCGCAGTTGCAGGAGTTCCTGGCCGGGCTCGACTACCCGGTCTCCCGGGAGGACCTGGTCCGGTGGGCCCAGGAGAACGGCGCCAGCACCGAGACGCTCCAGACGCTGCGGACGCTGCCGGCCGAGGAGTTCGGCACCGCCGCGGAGCTGGGCGAGGCGCTGGTGGTGGTGACCCGTTAGGCGGGACCCCATCCGTCACCTGGTCGCGTGCAGCAGCCGGAACAGCACCAGCCACTGCTCGGGCCAGACCAGCCCGACCGGGGTGTCCGGCGCGACCCGGGCGGCCCGCAGCGCCCCGTCCACCCGCCGCCCGGAACGGACGGCGCGCAGCGACGCCGCGAGCGAGCCGCCGACGCCGCCGAACCCCAACTCCACCATCCGCCGGTACGCGGGCAGCGCGTCCGGCGGGAGCAGGGGCACGGCGCGGCGCTCCAGGCGCAGGATGCCACCGTCCACGGCCGGCACCGGCCGGAACGCGTCCCGACGCACCCGCCCGGCCAACCGCCAGTGGTACTCGGGCCAGGTGGACACCGTCAGCCGGCTCCACCGGCCGTGGTCGCCGGTGCGCTTGCGGGCGTAGTCGAGCTGGGTGAGCAGCGTCGCGGCGCGCAGTCCGGGCGCGGCGAGGCACCACCGGACCACCGCCGCGGTCAGCGACCAGGGAATGTTGCCGACCACCGAGAACGGCTCGTCGGGCGGGGGCACGGCCAGGAAGTCGGCCGCCCGGATCTCGACGTGCGGCAGCCGCGCGCAGGTCGCCGCCAGTTCCGGCAGCACGGTCGGGTCGACCTCGTACGCGACCAGCCGGCCGCAGCGCGCGGCGAGCGGCCGGGTCAGCTGTCCACGTCCGGCGCCCACCTCCAGCAGCAGGTCGTCCGGGTCGGGTCGGGCCGCCCGGACCATCCGTGTGACGGCGGCCGGATCGGCGAGGAAGTTCTGGGACAGTACGCGACGGGACCGGTCGCGTGCGGTGGGTCGGCGGGGCGCCACGGGTTCGTCCTGTCTGTCGCCGGACGGCGACGGGTACGGACCGCTGCGCGGGTGTCCACACCGGAACCGGCGGGCCCCGCGGGGCATGCCGGAGGCCGACGGCTTCGGTCGAGCCGGCGTGGATCGGTCGGGCGGTCCGAGCGGATCGGGACTCGGACGGCCCTGGAGGATTGGTCGGGACGCGGACCGGCCGGACCACCGTGCCACCTCGGCGAGGTGGGGTGGCCCGTGACCGCCCGACGCCGCCACCGGCGAGGTGGCGCGATCGGGCACACCACCTCCGGGAGGTGGCGGGACCGGCCGGGCCCGCGCCGGGGAGGCTCGGCGGCCGGTGGTCGGGT
>NZ_CADEAU010000023.1 GCF_902825405.1 Micromonospora maritima
GCCCGGCCCGAGCCGGAGGCGCTCGCCACGGAGCTGGCCTACGGCATGGAGTCCCTGGCGGTGGACGGGGTGCACGGGGCCGGCCGGTTCGCCGCCGGCGCCGGCCGGCACGGCGCACCGGCCGGCTGAGGCGTCACTTCAGGTTGCGCAAGGCGTCCTCGATGGCCCGGTGGAACGTCGGGTACGCGTAGATCATGTGCCGGAGCTGGCTGATCGGCACCGCCGCGTGCACGGCCACCACCAGCGCGGAGAGCACCTCGCCACCGGTCGGACCGGCCGAGGTGGCGCCCACCAGCACGCCCTGGTCGGCGTCGGCGACCAGCTTGATGAAGCCGGCGTTGCCGGTCTTGTGGATCCAGCCGCGGGTCGACGAGGTCAGGTCGGTGTACCCGATCTGGACGTTCACGCCCCGGTCGCGGGCCTGCTGCTCGGTGAGGCCGACCGCACCCACCTCCGGGTCGGTGAACGTGACCCGGGGCAGTGCCCGGTAGTCGGCGACCGGGACGCTGCCCGGCGCGACAGTCGAGCCGCCCGCGCTCATCGCGCCACCGACGGCGCTGACCACCCCGGCCGCACCGCCGACCACGCTGGCCGTGCCGCTGGCGTCCGGGCCGCCCTTGGTACGCCGCATGTGGTCGAGCAGGTCCGCCACCACGATGCCGGCCTGGTACATGGCGATGTGGGTGAACGCACCCTCGCCGGTGAGGTCGCCGACCGCCCAGATCCCGTCGGTGACGTGCATCCGGTCGTCGACCGGCAGGTAGCGCTGCCCGGCGTCGACGCCGACCGTGTCCAGGCCCAGCTCCTCAAGGTGCGCCTTGCGACCGGTCACCACGAGCAGCTTCTCGCCGGTGAACTCGGCACCGTCGCCGTGCACGGTGAACGCGCTGCCGTCGTGGCTGACCCGGCCCGCCTTGACCCCGGTGTGGATCTCCACCCCGTCGGCGCGCAGCGCCTCGGCGGCGAGCGCGGAGGCCTCCGGTTCCTCGACGGCGAGCACCCGGTCGGCCGCCTCGACGACCGTCACCCGGACGCCGAACCGGGCGAAGACCTGGGCCAGTTCCAGCCCGATCGCGCCGCCGCCGAGCACCAGCAGCGACGCGGGCAGCTCCTCCACCTCGATCGCCTGGTGGTTGGTCCAGTAGGGCGTGTCGGCGAGCCCGTCGATCGGCGGGACCGACGGGCGGGTGCCGGTGCCGAGGACCACGCCGTACCGCGCCTGGAACACCTGGTCACCGACGCGTACCCGGTTCGGGCCGTCGAGCCGGCCGCTGCCCCGGACGAACCGGCCGCCCTTGCCGGTGAACCGGTCCACCGCCGCCGTGTCGTCCCAGGTGTCGGTGGCCTCCTCGCGGATCCGCTTCGCCACCGGCGCCCAGTCGGGTCGCACCTGGGCGGAGCCGGCCAGCTCGTTCACCCGGTGCGCCTCGGCCAGCGCGTTGGCCGCCCGGATCATCATCTTGCTCGGCACGCACCCCCAGTAGGGGCACTCGCCACCGACCAGGTCCCGTTCGACGCCGACCACGGTGAGGCCGGCCTCGGCGAGCCGCCCGGCCACCTCCTCGCCGCCGACCCCGAGCCCGACCACGACCACATCCACCAGTTCCGGCTCCGCCATTCCGCCAGCATTCCGCACCGCCGGGTCGCCGGCCACCGGACCCGGCCGGATTTCCCGTGCCGGTGACGAACGCGACGTCCTACAGTCGCCGGATGCACGCACGCTTCACCCCGGTCCGGGACTGCTTCCACGACCTCTTCGCCACCGGCCGGGAGACCGGCGCCGCACTGACGGTGTGGCACGACGGCGTACCGGCGATCGAGCTGGTCGGCGGCACCCGCGCGGCGGCCCCGCCGGGCGTGGTGGTGCCGGCCGTCGGCGCGGACCGCCCGTGGCGGCCGGACACGCTCGTCGACGTCTACTCGGTGGGCAAGCCGGTGGTGGCGCTCTGCCTGCTGCTGCTGGTCGACCGGGGCCGGGTGGACCTGGACGCGCCGGTGGCCGCGTACTGGCCGGAGTTCCGGGCCCAGGCCACCGTGCGGCAGGTGCTCGACCACACCGCCGGGCTGCCCGCCTTCCCGGTGCCCCGGCCCGCCGCCGCGATCACCGACTGGGACCTGCTCTGCGCCGACCTGGCCGCCGCCGAACCCGAGTGGACGCCGGGCTCCGTCGCGGGCGAGCACGCCTGGACGTACGGGCACCTGGTGGGCGAGGTGGTCCGCCGGGTCGACGGGCGGTCGGTGGGCCGCTTCCTGGCCGAGGAGATCGCCGGTCCGTGGCGGTTGGACCTGGCTTTCGGCCTGGGCCCGGCGGACCGGCAGCGCTGCGCCGACCTGTCCTACGGCGATCCGGGCTGGCCGGATCGGATGCGCGGCGAGCCGGGCTCGCTGCGCGCCCGCGCGCTGGACAACCCGCCCGGCGGGCGGGACGTCGCCGTGGTGAACGGCGACCGCTGGCGGGCCGCCGAGATCCCGGCGGTGAACCTGCACGCGACCGCGTCCGCGCTGGCCCGGCTCTACGCCGGGCTGCTCGCCGGCGGCACCCTCGACGGGGTGCGCCTGTTCAGCCCGGACCTGGTCGCCGAGGCGACCCGGGTCCAGTACGCCGGCCCGGACCTGGTGCTGGACCGGACGGCGCACTGGACGCTCGGCATGCAGTGGGAGCCCGACGGCAGCTGGGGCATGGGCGGGATCGGCGGCAGCAGCGCCTGGGCGGACCCGGAGCGGGGCTACACCTTCGCGTACGTGACGGCCCGGTTGGCCGACCACGACCGGGTGGACGAGCTGGTCGAGGCGTTGCACTCCTGCCTCTGAACGGTGGCCCGCATCAGCGCAACCAGACCGGGTCGGCGCCGGGCACCTCCAGCGGCGGCGGATAGTCGAGCGTCCGACGCGTCTCGTCGGGCAGCCGCCACGGCTGGTGCACCGCCTTGCCCGGTACGGACTCCAGCTCGGGGACCCAGCGCCGCACGTACGCGCCGTCGGGGTCGTAGCGCTCGGCCTGCCGCACCGGGTTGAAGCCGCGGTACGGCCGGGTGTCGTTGCCGGTGCCGGCCACCCACTGCCAGTTGCCCGAGTTGTTGACCCGGTCGCCGTCGAGCAGCCAGTGGAAGAAGACCTCCAGCCCGGGCCGCCAGTCCAGCCCGAGGTGCTTGGTCAGGTAGCCGGCCGTGATGAGCCGGGCCCGGTTGTGCATCCAGCCCTCGGCACGCAGCTGCCGCATCCCGGCGTCCACGATCGGCATCCCGGTCCGTCCCTCGGCCCAGGCCTCCAGCGCGTGCGGGTCGTCGCGCCAGTCCTCCCGGGCGCCGCGGCGGTAGGCGGTGGTGGACAGGTCGGGGAAGCCGGCGACGACCTGGTGGTAGAAGTCGCGCCAGCAGAGCTGCCGGACGAACGGCCCGGCGCGGTCGCCGGCCCGGTTCGCCACCGCCAGCGGGGAGACACAACCGAACCGCAGGTACGGGCTGAGCCGGGAGGTGTCGTCGCCGGCCATGTCGTCGTGGATGTCGTCGTACCGGTCGAGGGTGGGCAGCCAGGCCTTGAGGCGACGCTGGGCGACGCTCTCCCCGCCGTCGGCGGCGTCCGGGCTGTCGCCCTTCGGCGGGTCGGGCAACCGGCCCGGGTCGACGCCGTCGGGCAGCCGGATCCGCTTCGGCGCGGCCAGTTCCTCCCGGAGCTTCGCGCCCTGCCAGGCCCGGAAGTAGGGGCTGAACACCTTGTAGTGGTCGCCGCCGGTGGGCCGGAGCGCGCCCGGCTCGACGATCGTCAGGCCGGGGAAGAGGCGGAGCGCCAGGCGGTGGCTGTCGCACTCGGCGCGCAGGCGGCGTTCCCGGCGGTGGGCGTACCGGCTGACGTCGGCGGAGAGTCCGATCCCCTCCGCGCCGACCTTCCGGGCCAGCTTGACTGTCTCGGCCACCGGGTCGCCGCGCCGGACCACCAGGTCGCCGCCGCGCTTGCGGAGCGCCTCGCGCAGGTCGGCGAGGCTCTGGTGGAGGAACCGGGTCCGGTTCGGCGAGAGCCTCTGCAGCGCCGGGTCGAGCACGTAGAGCGGCACCACCCGGTCGAACGCCGAGGCGGCCGCGGCCAGCGCCGGGTGGTCGTGCACCCGAAGGTCGCGGGTGAACAGCACCACCGCCGTGCGCTCGGTCATCCGGCGAACGCCGGCTGGAGGGCCGGGCCGGGCACCCGCACCGGCGTACCGGTCGGGGTGAGCAGCGCCCGGGCGGCCACCGACATCCGCCGCCGCTGCGGCACCAGGGCCCGACGGACGAAGACGTCGTAGCCCTGCCCGGCCACCTCGTCGAGGATCCCGCCGTAGAGCGCGTACGCGGTGCGCATGCACGCCTGGGACGCGGGGTTGAGCAGCGGGATGCCCGGCGCGGCGGCGAGGTAGTGGGCCTGGGCGCGGGTCACCTCGTACTCGATCAGTTCGCGGATGCGGGGGGTGGTGCGTCCGGCGGCCTTGGCGGCGAGCAGGTCGTCGCGGGTGACGTCGAACTTGGCCAGGTCCTCGTCGGGCAGGTAGGTCCGGCCCCGGTCGAGGTCCTCGGCGACGTCCCGGATGAAGTTGGTGAGCTGGAACGCGAAGCCGAGCTGGCGCGCGGGCTCCCGGGCGGCGGCCGGGTCGGAGCTGCCCAGGATCGGCAGCATCATGGTGCCGATGACGGCGGCCGAGCCCTCCATGTAGTCGAGCAGGTCGTCGTAGGTCGGGTACGACATGACCGTCAGGTCCATCGCCATGCTGCGCAGAAACGACGCGAAGTCGTCGCGGTCCAGGTCGAAGACGGCGATGGTGTGCAGCACCGCGGGCAGCAACGGGTCGTCGACCGACGCACCGTGCAGGCCGGCGACGAACCGGTCCGACCACTCCCGCAGCCGGGCGGCCCGCTCGGCGGGCGGCAGGTCCTCGGTGCGGTCGACGATCTCGTCCGCGTAGCGCGTGAATCCGTACAACGCGTGCACATGCCGCCGTTTCCATGCGGGGAGCAGGCGGGTGGCGAGATAGTAGGTACGGCCGTGACGCCGGTGCAGCTCGCGGCAACGCTCATAGGCAGCGGTGAGATCGGTGTCCACCGGCCCTCCTCAGTTTTCGACGCAGCAATCGACGCAACTCGTAACCCTAGGGTACGCTCCCCCACATGGCCAACGACGCAGTTGCGGGTAATGCGCTCCGCGTCGCGCCGGCACAGCCGGAAGCGACGGACGATCCGGTCCGCGGCGTACTGGCCGCGTTCACGAAAGACCTGGTCAAGGGAGTTGACGACACTCTGGCGGCGTTCCTGGCCACCGAAGTCGACTCACTCACCGAGATCGACGCAGCGATGGGTGGCTTCGCCGCCACGGCACGCGACGCCGTGCTGGCCGGTGGCAAGCGGGTGCGCCCGACCTTCGCCTACTGGGGCTGGCGCGGGGTGACCGGTGGCGAGGCGGCGGTGCAGGAGGTGCTGCCCGCCCTGTCCGCGCTGGAGCTGCTGCACACGTTCGCACTGGTGCACGACGACGTGATGGACGCCTCCGACACCCGACGCGGGCTGCCCACCGCGCACCGGGCCGCCGCCGCGCGGCACCGGGCCGCCGGGCACGCCGGCGACCCCGACCGGTACGGCGAGGCGGTCGCCGTACTCATCGGCGACCTCTGCATGGTCTGGGCCGACCGGTTGATGGCGCACGCCGCCCTGCCGGCGGAGCGGCTGCTCGACGTGCGCCGCTGCTACGACCAGATGCGGGTGGAGACGGTCGCCGGGCAGTTCCTGGACGTGCTGGGCGAGCACGACGCGGCGAACTGGTCGGTCGACCGGGCGCTGCGGGTGGCCCGCTACAAGACCGCGAGCTACACCGTCCAGCGCCCGCTGCTCTTCGGCGCCTGCCTGGCCGGCGCCGACGCGGACGGCCCGCTGATCGCCGCGTACACCCGTTACGGGCTGGCCGTCGGCGAGGCGTTCCAGCTCCGCGACGACCTGCTCGGCGTCTACGGCGATCCCGAGACCACCGGCAAGCCGGCCGGGGACGACCTGCGTACCGGCAAGCCGACCGCGCTGCTGATGCTGGCCCGGCAGCTCGCCGACCCGGCCCAGCGCCGGGCCCTGGACCGGGCCGGCACGGTCACCGGGGACCGCGAGGTGGCCCGGCTGGCCGACCTGGTCCGGGACACCGGGGCCGCCGCCCGGGTGGAACGGATGATCGCCGAGCGGGTGACCGAGGCGTTGTCCGCGCTCGACACCGCACCGATCGACGAGACGGCGCGCACCGCGCTGACCGGTCTCGCCACCGCCGCCACCGCGCGGCGATCCTGATGAGCACCTTCACGAGCACGAGCAAGGGAGCCGGAATGCGCACCGTGAACGGACGGACCGACCGGGTGGTCGTGGTCGGCGCCGGGCTGGGTGGGCTGGCGTGCGCGCTGCACCTGGCCGGCAGCGGCCGACAGGTGACCGTGCTGGAACGCGAGCCGGTGCCGGGCGGGCGCGCCGGCCGGCTCAGCGTCGACGGGTACGAGTTCGACACCGGCCCGACCGTCCTCACCATGCCCGACCTGATCGCCGAGGCGTTGGGCGCGGTGGGTGAGGAGCTGACCGACTGGCTCGACCTGACCCCGCTCGACCCGGCCTACCGCGCCTACTACCCGGACGGGTCGACGCTTGACGTCATCACCGACACCACCCGGATGGCCGCCGAGATCGCCAAGGTCTGCGGTCCCCGGGAGGCGGACGGCTACCTGCGTTTCGTCGACTACGCCCGCAACCTGTGGAAGTGGGAACGCGCCGACTTCATCGAGCGCAACCTCGACGCGCCGACCGACCTGCTCACCGGCAACCTGCTGAAGCTGTTCGCCAACGGCGCGTTCCGGCGGCTCCAGACGAAGATCAACCAGTTCTTCCGCGACCCGCGTACCCAGCGGATCTTCTCCTTCCAGGCGATGTACGCCGGGCTGTCGCCGCACGACGCGCTGGCCATCTACACGGTCATCGCGTACCTCGACTCGGTCGCCGGGGTGAGCTTCCCGCGCGGCGGCATCCACGCGGTCTCCCGGGGCATGGCGGGCGCGGCGGAGAAGCACGGCGTGCAGTTCCGGTACGGCACCACGGTGAGCCGGGTGGAGACGGCGCACGGCCGCGCCACCGGCGTCGTCACCTCCGACGGCGAGTTCGTGCCGGCCGACGTGGTGGTGCTCAACCCCGACCTGCCGGTCGCCTACCAGGAGCTGCTGCCGGAGAGCCGGCAGCGCAAGCTCACCTACTCGCCGTCGTGCGTGGTGCTGCACGTCGGTTCGACGCAGGGCTATGGCAAGATCGCCCACCACAACATCCACTTCGGACGCTCCTGGAAGGGCACGTTCGACGAGGTGATCCGGCGAGGCGAGCTGATGACCGACCCGTCGCTGCTGGTGACGAACCCGAGCCGCACCGACCCGTCGGTGGCGCCGGCCGGCAAGCACACCTACTACGTGCTGGCCCCGGTACCGAACCTCGACCGGGCGCCGTTCGACTGGTCCGGTGACCTCACCGACCGCTACGCCGGTCAGCTCGTGGCGACGCTGGAGGAGCGCGGTTACGTCGGTTTCGGCGACGGCATCGAGGTGCTGCGCGCGGTCACCCCGGCCGACTGGGCGGCGCAGGGGATGGCGGCCGGCACGCCGTTCGCCGCCGCGCACAGCCTCTTCCAGACCGGCCCGTTCCGGCCGTCGAACCTGCACAAGACGCTGGGCAACGTCGTCTTCGTCGGCTCCGGCACCCAGCCCGGCGTGGGTGTCCCGATGGTGCTGATCAGCGGCAAGCTGGCCGCCTCCCGCATCACCGGGAACTCCTGATGGGCCGGGAGGAACACCTGGTCGAGCTGGTGGACGACGGCGGCCGGGTGCTCGGCGAGACCACCGTGGCCGCCGCCCACCAGCCGCCCGGCCGGCTGCACCGGGCCTTCTCGGTGCTGCTTGTCGACCCGGCCGGCCGGGTGCTGCTCCAGCAGCGGGCCGCGGTCAAGACCCGGTTCCCGCTCCGCTGGGCCAACTCCTGCTGCGGGCATCCGCTGCCCGGCCAGTCGTTGGCCGACGCCGCCAATCGCCGGGTCGCCGAGGAACTCGGCCTCGGCCCGGTGGACCTCACCGAGGTCGGGGTCTACCTCTACTACGCCGAGGACCCGGCCACCGGTCGGGTCGAGTTCGAGTACGACCACGTGCTGCGCGCCGAGGTCCCCGCCGACCTGCCGATCCGGCCCGATCCGGACGAGGTGGCCGACCTGCGCTGGGTGGACCCGGTCGCCGTGCTGGCCGACCTCGACACCGACCCGCGGGCGTACGCCCCCTGGTTGGGCGGCGTGGTCAACCGGCTCCTGCACCCGGTCGGCGTGGCCCGGTCCGGCGCGCCGGCCGACGAGGCACCGGAGCGGTCGGGTGGCCGATGAGGCACTGAGCGCGGGGGCGGTCGCGCGCCGGCTGGGCGTGGCGGTCACCACCCTGCGCACCTGGCACCAGCGCTACGGCCTCGGTCCGAGTGAGCACGTGCCCGGCCACCACCGGCGCTACACGCCCGCCGACCTGGCCCGCCTGGAGATCATGCGACGGCTCACCGGCGAGGGCGTCGCGCCGGCCGAGGCCGCCCGCTGGGCCCGGCAGGCGCCGGCCGTGCTCCCACCGGACCGGCTCGGCCTGAAGGCCCGTACCTCCACGGTCCGTGACGGCGGTGGCACCACCATCCCGGTCGGCCGGGCCGGACCGGTCGCCCGTGGCCTGGCCCGGGCCGCGATGCGCCTGGACTCGGTCACCATCGGCCGCACCATCGCCGACGCCCTCGCGGCGGACGGCGTGGTGGCGACCTGGGAGGGCCTGCTCCGACCGGTGCTCGCCGGGATCGGGGAGCGGCACGCGGCCACCGCCGGGCTGATCGAGGTGGAGCACCTGATGTCCCGGTGCGTCTCCGAGGCGCTCGCCTCGGTGGCCCGGGCGCACCCGACCACCGGGCCGCCCCGGATCCTGCTCTCCTGCGCCGACGAGGAGCAGCATTCGCTGCCGCTGGAGGCGCTGGCCGCCGCGCTGGCGGAGTCCGGTGTGAGCTACCGCATGCTCGGCGCCCGGGTGCCGGTGGCCGCCCTGGTCGAGGCGATCAACCGGACCGGGCCGGCCGCCGTGGTGCTCTGGTCGCACACCCGCGCCACGGCCGGCCCGCACCAGCTCTCCGCGCTGCTGGCGGTCCCACGCCGGCCCCTGCTGGTGCTCGCCGCCGGGCCGGGTTGGCGGGCCGACTCGCTGCCGGCCGGGGTGGTGCGGCCGGTGGATCTGGCCGAGGCGCTCTCGCTGGCCGTGGCGGTACGGGACTCGCTGGACCAGTCGGCGGCGGGCTGAGGGCCTTTCCGCTCCGGGGCGGCGTCCACTACGGTCGGAAAGTCCGTCTGACCCCGACCCCCTCCGGGAGCGACAGATGCGTCCCCGCACCCTGTTGGCGTTCGCCCTCGGCCTGGTGCTCCTCGTCACAGGCTGCGGTGATCCGGGCAAGAACCCGGGGAAGGTCGCCGCCCAGCCGTCCGCCTCGGCCGCGCCCGCGTCCACCCCGACGCCGAGCCCGAAGCCGCGGCCGAGTCGCACCACCCCGCCGCCGAAGCCGAAGCTGCGGCCGGTGCCCAAGAAGCTGCCCGTCGGCCTGCACCGGGGCAGTGGGAGCCCGGGGGTGGCGCTGACCTTCGACGACGGTCCGGACCCCCGCTACACCCCGCAGATCCTGGCCCAGCTCCGGGCGGCCCGCGTCACCGCGACGTTCTGTGTGGTCGGCCGGCAGGCCAAGCGCTACCCGCAGCTGGTCGCGCAGATCGTCCGCGAGGGGCACCAGCTCTGCAACCACAGCTGGCACCACGACGTGGACCTGGGCCGGCGGCCGCTCGCGGAGATCCGGGCCGACCTGGAGCGGACCAACCGGGCCATCCGCGCGGCCGCCCCCGGCGCGCCGATCACCTGGTTCCGGCAGCCCGGCGGCCGGTGGACCGCCGAGGAACTCACCGTCGCCCGGCAGCTCGGGCTGCGTCCGCTGCACTGGAGCGTCGACCCGCAGGACTGGGACCACCCGCCCGCGAAGACGATCATCAAGCGGGTGGAGTCGGCGACCCACCACGGCTCGGTCGTGCTGATGCACGACGCCGGCGGCGACCGGACCCAGACGATGGCCGCCTGCCGGCGCCTGATTCCGGACCTCAAGCGGCGGTACGGGATCGTCCGGCTCCGGTGAAACAGCGCCTGACCTGCGCTTTCGTCCGGCCGTGTGCGGGTGGCCATACCGGTTTGGCCGTCCGAGGAGGCATGGCATATGCTTCTCATGCCTCCGGCGGGGCCGGATGGGAGCAAGTCCGCTTGAAGTTGCGAGTGTGCAATGATGGCGGGGCCGCCCTCATCGTCTAGCGGCCCAGGACGCCGCCCTTTCAAGGCGGTAGCACGGGTTCGAATCCCGTTGGGGGCACGGTCCGGCTCACGCCGGATGCAACACCAGCCAGGTCCTGTGGAGCAGTTGGAGTGCTCGCCGCCCTGTCAAGGCGGAGGTCGCGGGTTCAAGTCCCGTCAGGACCGCAAGCGCAGAACGCCGCGCACCTCATGCGCGGCGTTCTGCGTATCGGCCCATGCGGTAGCATGTGCCGAGCACCACGGCCAGGTAGCTCAGTTGGTACGAGCGTCCGACTGAAAATCGGAAGGTCGGCGGTTCGACCCCGCCCCTGGCCACATAGCCTTTCGCCGGGCTAACAGGGCGGTGACCAGCGGAAACGCGGTCACCGCCCTTCTTCATTCCCGGGCCGAGATATCGATGAACTCCCCCACTACTCTCCGCTTGGGCGCACCTTGGGCGCACGGCGCGCCCAAGAAGAAGCCCGGCGGCCGTGTGGATCACGGCGCGCCGGGCGGATTCTGGGTTCGAGTTCAGCTCACCACGTGCAGGTCGGGCCGGCGCCGCGCCTCCTGGCCCCCGGGGGCCTGGTGCGGGATGGCCTTGGCGAGCTGGTCGATGAGGTCCTTCATGCCGGCCTGGTAGGCCTCGCCGGCGTCGGCGACCGCCTTGATCGCGAAGGTGAAGCCGAAGACGGCCACCGCGCACACGAAGAGCCCCACCCCGACCGCGCCCGTCAGCCCGAAGGCGGGGGTCATCTTCCACTCGGGGTGGCTCAGGGCCAGGGCGTAGAGCGTGATGATGACTCCGAGGCCGGCGACGAGGAAGGCTGCGCCGATGGCGATCCCCACCCGGCGCAGGTCGATCAGGATGCTCCACGGGGCGGTGCTCTCCTTGGCCGTGCGCAGCATGCGTGTCCCCTTCCCCGTCGGTGCGCCGCGGCCAGGGTTGCCCCTGGTTGCCGCGCACGTCGGCCGTTCGGACGAGCCATTTCCGATCAAGCGTTCGATGGATGGCTCGTTGCCTCCTGGCAATCCTTGAACGCAAGAAACTTTAGAGGTCAACGAAAGTGTGTTCAACCCCGCTGAACACTTCACCACCGTTGTTGACCGTACGGCCGTCATGTAACGTCCGGTCGTCCCACCCTGAAAGGAGGACTGGATGGCAGACCAGACGGCCGTCGCGATGACGCTGGCCAACCTGATCGAGGAGCGACGAAGGCAGCTCCGCCTAAGCTACCGGGCCGTGGCCGAGGCGGGCGGCATGAAGACGCACCGCACGGTGCACGCCCTGGCCACCACCCCGCTGAAGTCAATGCCGGAAGCGGCCACTCTGGAGGGCCTCGCACGAGGACTGCAGCTCAAGCTGGAGGACGTCACGCGAGCAGCCCAGGAGGCATGCAGGTACGTGATCTACGAGACGACCCTGCCGAGTGACCCCACGAAGCGCATGATCATCTCAAACATGGAGGAGTTGACCCCCGAGCAGCTCAAGGCCGTAGCGGCCACCGTCGAGGCCCTCAGGAACAGCAACAAGTAGCACCAGTCACCACCTCCCCCGAAGCCCTCCCCAAGGACCTCAGTGAAGATCATTCGACAGAAGACCGGAGTCGCGTGTGTCGCCCTCCCCGACGATGAGCTGATCTTCGTCGACCCGGACATCAGCGACCCCAGGGACGTCGTGCACGCCGTGCACGAGGCCCTGCCCGACGTCAACGTGGACGTCATCAGCCACTGGGTCGAGGAGGTCATGCCGACCGCTCCGCCTCTGGCCACCGTGCTGGAGCGGCCGGCTCCAAGGAAGCACCGCGGCAAGCGGCGCCCCCCGCGCAAGAGCGCCCGGGTCGGCGCGCAGCTGGGGTCAATGGCTACGGCTGCTGCGGCGGCGGCGGCGCTGACCGTCGTCGGCATGTCCGTGGTGCCGGGGGCCGGCACTCCCCCGGTTGCCGCCGCCGAGGCGTGGGAGAACGAGGTCTTCGCGCGCATCCAGACCGGGTCGTCCTGGGACTGCGTCGGCACTGACAGCTCCGACCTGGTCGCCCTGTGCATCGCTCCCGACGGGACGGAGATGAAGGCGGAGGCGTGGGTTGGCCCGAACTCGCTGACCTTCGTCTTCTCCTACCGCGACCAGGTCGGGCGGGTGCAGCGCAACACCATGAAGGTGTTCAGCTCGCCCGGGGCGGTGACCGCGTGGATGCGGACCATCCCGACCGAGGGCAGCCTGCCCAACCTGATCCAGGGTGAGCGGTGGGTCATGTACGGCAGCGACGGGCCTCGGCTGGCGCGCTGGGCGGAGCGCCTGGGCAAGAACACC
Organism: Micromonospora maritima; assembly: GCF_902825405.1. GTDB lineage: Bacteria > Actinomycetota > Actinomycetes > Mycobacteriales > Micromonosporaceae > Micromonospora > Micromonospora maritima. The sequence goes on from NZ_CADEAU010000023.1 coordinate 12,666, forward strand.
GTCCTGCCGGCGGACGTGGCTCAGGCGGCCTTCCACATGGGTCTGCTGCCCGACCCGGAGGAGTCGGCCGACAACGAGCGCGAGATGAACCACGTGCCGTCGGTGGTTCGCACGACGGCCGCTCGGATCATCGTCGGCGACGACTCGATGCCGACCGTGGTGTCCCCGTCGGCGGAGGCGCCGCTGCCGGGCGGGGTGGAGCCGCCGACCGCGCCGCCGGCGGCTCCGGTTGACCCGAAGCCCCCCGCCCCGCCGTCGAACCCGGACCCGCGCCCCATGCCGGATCCGGTGGCGTCGCCGACCGATCCGACGCCAACTCCGCCCCCTGTGGTGATCACTCCGCCTCCGGCCGAGCCGACCGCTCCTACGGTTCCGGTCGAGCCCACGACTCCACCCGTTGCGCCGCCGCAGGAGCCGACCGATCCGCCGCAGGAGCCGGTCGACCAGGAGCCGGCTGACGGGCCTGCTGAGCCCGCCGAGGGCGGGGTGGAGCCGGGGCAGGGGTCGGCTCAGCCCGCGCCCGGGGACGTCCTCGTCGACCCGATCGCGGTGCCGGACGACGAGCGGGCGCCGCTGTTCGACGAGGGCGTCCAGACGCCGATCTTCTCGGCCCTGGCGGCCGAGGTGGCGCAGAAGCATGGTGCCGGGGCGGCGAAGCGCACGCCGGAGCTGTCGCCGGCCGCCTGACCTGCCTGGACACGACCCCCGGGGATCGATCCCCGGGGGTCGTGTCGTCGGCTGCCTTCAGCGGCGCGAGCGCCCCCTCGAAGGATGCATCGAGCGCACGTTGTCGTTCTTCAGCGGCAGGGCGTTGACCAGGTGCTCCACGACTCCGCTGACGCCCTCGCGGGCGCCGTCGACCACGCCCTCGGAGTAGGAGGCCACGCGGTCGGCGAGGGATCGCAGCGTGAGGTTGATGGCCCACAGCAGGATCGCGGTGAGGATGATGGCCATGCCCATGACCGCGATCACGGCCACGCCGATGGCGATGATCGTTCGGCCGGCCGACAGGGGCGCTCGGGACTCGATTGCGTCGTCGATGATCACGGCGTAGATGACGAGGCAGATGGTGTCGAGCAGGCCGCCGGTGAGGGCGAGGGTGGGCGCGAGGATGCGCAGGGGTGTTTCCATGGTTCAGCTCCGTTTGGGCAGCGCGTGGACGAGGTTGCGGGACCGTGAGGCTGGTGCCACGCCTCGGCGCCTCGGAGGCGTCCGGGTGGCGGGCGGTGCGCTCAGGCGGGCCCGACGCTCGGTCGTGGTTCACGGCTGACCCAGTGGTGGGGTTCGTCGGCAATGGCCCCCTGCGAGGGCATGCGCGGTGGCCGGAAGCCGCCGTGCGGCGCGCATGCCGCGGGGGCTGACGTTCCGCCCTGGCCGGTGGTGCCGGCCGGCTCGTCGTCGAGAGGGCTGCGGGTGGGCGCTCGGGGCTGCTCGGGTGCGGCGGGGCCGCGGGTGCCGGCAGTCCGGTCCTGGTCGATAGCCGTAGCGGTCGCGGCGTCCGCAGGGATGCCGAAGCGGGTGCTTGCCGTCGCGGGGGCGAGCGCCGCCGGCGTGGCTTCCGGATGGGTGGGTGCCGGCGTGGCCTTGACTGGGGGCGCGGCAGCTGGCGTGCTCTCCTGCTCGGCGGCCGGCGCGCCTTCGGGCTGGGGAGCCTCCGGCGCGGACGTGGCGCGGTCCTCGGGCGCGGTCTGCAGTAGCGGCTTGGCTGGTTCGAGGAGGGCGTCGACGGTTTGGCCGACGCCGGGCGCTGCGGTGTCGGTGATGTCGACGACGCCGGCGGTGAGGTCGCTGACGGTCTGCCGCACGACGCGGGTCGTGGTGGAGATGGGTGGCGGCGCGTCGTCGAGGGCTCGGGTGATCGGCGCGGAGACCCGGGTGGTCACCTTCGTGATCGGGGCGGTGACCTTGCCGGTGGTCGACGCGACAGGCTTGGTGACCTTGTCGACGGTGGTGACGAGGCCGTCGGTGATGCGCGGAGCAGGCTTGCTCCGGCGGCGCTGCGAGCCGGACGTGACGCCGGCGGTGCGCGCCTTGCGGTCGGTGTCGCGGAGCCGGCGATCGGTGGGCGTGGCCTGGGTTCGTTCCTGAGCGGGTCGGGTGACTCGCTGCAGGAGGGCGTCGAGGCTGAGGCCGTCGGGTGAGTCGGCGACGGCGGGCCGGGGTTCGGCGGCGGCCTGGGCGGGCTCTTCGGCGGCGCTCATGAGGGCTAAACCGGCGACGGCGCCGGCGGCGACGACGAGCAGGCGCATGGTGATCCGTGGCAGGGTGTGGTGCTGCACGGTGATCACCTCCGGCGCTGGAGTGCTCCGTCGACTCGTTCGTCTTGCCCCGTGACCGGCGTATGTAACGCATGATCACGTGGTGGTCACCCTAGGCGTCACGGGCCTGGTACGCAATCCCGCGTTCGGGACTCCAGCTACGGCTGGGTGAGAGCGGCGCGGGCGGCGCGCTCGGCGGCCACCTCGGCGTCTTCCTTGCTGATCTCGCCGATGGCCCAGATGCGGGCGATCTTGGCCAGCTTGTCGGCGCCGGCGTGCAGGGGGTGCTCGCCGGCGCGAACCCAGGCGACGGTGAGCCAGTCGGGATCCTCGGCGAACTGCTTGGCGAGGCGCATCATCTTGGCCTCGTTGCCGCTGGCCCGCTCGGTGGTGTACCCGGGCGGCATCGGCAGGTCCTCCTCCGCGGCGCCCTTGCCGGCGGCTCGCCAGCGCTCGATCAGGTCGACGGCGTCGCGGCTGTCGGTGAGCACCGATGCCGGGTTGGCGTTGGGTAGCTGCTCCAGGGCCCAGAAGATCGCGCGCAGCTCGCTGCCGAAGGCGCGGTCGCCGACCACGCTCTTGGGCTGGGTGGCGGTGCCGAGGGCGTACTGGCCGTTGGCGGCGACGTAGCCCCAGCTGATCGGGTACCAGGGCGGGCCGGCGGGGTTGAACTTGTGGCTGCCGTCGCAGGCCACGATGATCGGGGCGCCGGGCGCGACCGGGTAGCCGTCGACGCGGCCGACGATGGCGCGCTTGTCGCGGGAGACCTGCCGGCCGCGGCCGTAGCGCAGCTCTCGGGGCTTCGGCGCGCGGCCGGGCTCCGGCTCGTCGCAGACGGTCTGGGAGAACTTCTCCCGCAGCTCGGCGGGGTGCTCCCAGTCCTCGCCGGCGGGCAGCACGATCACGCCGCAGATGTCACACAGCCGCGGGTCGGTCACGTCTTCGCCGGTCCAGGTCATGGTCTCAGAGCCTAGCGCTCGACCTGATCGGCGGCGGCGCGCGTCACCACCGCGTTGGGCTGGGTCACCTGCGCGTTCGACCACTGCATGACGCGCACCGGATCGCCCAGCTCGGGGGCGGCGATGGCGGCGCGGGGGAAGGTCCAGTGCCGGTCGAGGTCGACGGCGGCGACGGCCTCGATCTCGTGGGTGTCGACGAGCTGGCGCACAGCCCAGCGGCGCCAGCGCATCCACCACCGGCCGCGGTAGGTGGCCTTGAAGTGGTCCCACCAGGTGGCGAACCGGGCGGTCTCGATCTGCTCGCGGCGGGTGCGGGTGACCCGCTCGGTAGGCAGGCGCTCGGACAGCACGGCGGTGGACAGCTCGAACATCATCGGGTCGAGGAGCTGGCGCAGGTCCAGACGGCCTCGGGAGAACTCGCCCAGGTCGGGGTACTGGCGGTAGGCGTAGCGCATCTCGTCCAGCACGATCATGTGCCCGGTCCGCTCGGTCAGCCAGGTCATGCCGCGTCCCGCAGCGGCCAGGTACGCCAGTTCTGCCACGATCGGCTGGGGGTGGGGCCGCGCTGGCCGTTGTAGCGGGAGCCGGTGGCGCCCGAGCCGTAGGGCTGGTCGGCGGGGGTGAGCATCGGCAGGACGCACAGCTGGCCGATGAGCATGCCCGGGTGTAGCAGGATCGGCCGCGGGTTGTGGTTGACCAGCTCCAGGGTGATCTGGCCAGAGAAGCCGGGGTCGATGAACCCGGCGGTGATGTGGGTGGCCAGGCTCAGCCGGCCGATGCTGCTCTTGCCCTCGACGCGAGCGGCCAGCGTGCGGTCGAGGGTGATCGTCTCCACGGTGCTGGCCAGCACGGAGTGTCCGGGCTGTAGCTCGAAGGCGAGGCCGTCGGGGATGTCGCAGGGCAGCATGTGCTGCTCCTGCGCGGGGTCGACGAAGCTGTTCAGCTCGAACCAGCCGTGGTGGACCGGCGGCCACAGCAGGAAGTGCCGGTCCAGGCGCAGGTCGATCGAGGCCGGCTGGATCAGCTCGGGCTCGAACGGGTCGATGATCAGCCGGCGGTCGTGGATGGCCTGGCGCAGATCGCGGTCAGACAGCAGCATCGCCGGCTCCCCTCGGTGGCGCCGAGCGCCGTGTGCCGGCTTCGATCAGCTCCGCGATCAGCTCGATGGTGCTGCACGGCGCGTCGGGGAGGTCCTCGGGCCGCGGGCCCTGGTCGCAGCCGTGGCACTGCCAGTACGCGATCTGCTCCGGGCGATCCCTCATCACGGGGTGCGGCCGGTGGTGCTCGACGACGGCGCGCAGCGGACCGTTGACGGCGGCGCGCACCGCCAGGTACTGGGGGTGCTGCGGCGTGTCGTCCGCCGCGTCGATGGGAGGTTCCTCCGCCCGCTCCCGGGCAGCGCTGCCGGCGGCGCTCTGCGCGGCGTCGCGGGCCTGCATCTCCTCCTTGAGATGCATGGCCATGGCCAGCGCGGCGTAGTACATGATCTCCAGCTGCGCCCAGCCCTCGACGAGGGCCTGCTTGAGGTAGACGGCCAGGTCGAGCAGCTCCTGGTAGGCATCCAGGAGGCAGTCGCGACCGTTGAACGCCTGCAGGAAGGTGCCGTAGCGCTCGATGCCGAGCTGCTCGCGGTCGACCAGGTCGGCGCGCACGTCCGCGGCGGCCGGCACGGCCGCTTCGAGGAGGTCCAGGCGCACCAGGGACTGGATGGACCGGCGGTCGTTCGGCGCCGGCGAGGGCTGCTGCGCGTCGCCGTGCATCACTCGGCGTGCGGGGTCGCGGCGACCTCGGTGCCGTCGGGCAGCGTGGTGACCTCGAAGTCGGCGAAGACGTTCGGGGCGATGTCGCGCAGCTCCCGCAGGCAGGCGACGGCCAGCTCGCGGATCTCGATGTCGGCGTGCTCGGTGGCCCGCATCTTGATGAAGTGCCGCCACGCCCGGTAGTTGCCGGTGACCACGATGCGGGTCTCGGTGGCGTTCGGTAGCACCGCCCGGGCGGCCTGCCGGGCCAGCTTGCGCCGCAGGGTCGGGTTCGGCTCGTCGGCGTAGTGGCGCTCCAGGCCGTGCAGCAGCTCGCTGTAGGCGGCCACGGACGCCTCGGCGGCCTCGGTGAACCGGCGGTGCAGGTAGGGGTCCTCGGCGATCACCGCGGGCTCGACCATGGCCGCGTCACCCTCGGGCACGTAGCGCTGCGAGAGCTGGGAGTAGGAGAAGTGCCGGTGGCGGATCAGCTCGTGGGTGAAGGAGCGGGAGACGCCAGTGAAGTAGAAGCTGGCCGTGGCGTGCTCCAGCACCGACAGGTGCCCGACCTCCAGAATGTGGGCGATGTAGCCGGCGTTGGTGGCGGTGGCCGGGTTGGGTCGCTTCCAGCTCTGGTAGCAGGCGCGGCCGGCGAACTCGGCCAGGGCCTGGCCGCTGTAGACGCCGCCGTAGGCCCCGAAGTCGGGGTTCCATGGGACGTTGTCCGGCGGGGCGAAGCTGGTCCAGGCGATCAACTTGGCGGTGGGCTGCACGAGTTCCACGGGGTCTCCTTGGGGATGGTGCCCGGCCGGGGCTGGGCGGAGATCATCCGTCAGGCAAGCCGCAGGCGGCGGGTCCGGCAATCTCGCGGGTCAGCCTGGAGTAACCCTTTACATCCAAGAGGCAGAAGAAAGCGCCCGCCGGTGCCGGCGACCGAAGTCGCGGGCACCGGCGGGCACCGGGGTCAGTCGTGGCGAGGGGTCAGGGTCCGGATCTTCGGCTTCGGCTTCGCCGTGGCCTTGGGGCGCCGCAGCAGTCGGTCCCGCAGCCGGCGCAGCCGGGCCCGCGACGTGCGGGCCTTCGTGGCGTCGTAGGCGGTGATGCCGGCGACGATCGCGTGGCAGGCCCAGAGGAACTCCCACTTGTAGTCGGTGAGGTCCCACTCCCAGGTGTCGGAGACGACCCCGTGCTCCTCCAGGTCTCGCAGCAGCCGGTCGGCGCCCTCCCGGTGGCTGAGCAGCCCGTCGGCATCGTAGTCGGCGATCAGCTCGCGCAGTCCCGCCGGCGACTTCGGCTCGACCGGCTCCTTCGTGGCGCCGTGCGGCCACCGCGCCAAGTAGGGCAGCGCGTCGTAGGCCGCCTTGGCCTCCAGGTACTCGGCCAGCCGGTCGTCGTACTCCTCGGCATAGTCGGCCAGCCAGGGCTCCAAGGTTGCCCGCAGCACGTCCTCGCTGTACTCCCTGACCGACCGGCCGGAGTCGGCGAGCTTCTCCGACCAGTAGTGCGGGTTGATCCGCCCCTTGTCGCTGCGGAAGAACTGGAACATGTCGGTCAGCCGGGAGAACGTGTACGCCTCCCCCAGGTCGCCGCAGATGGTGAGTCGGCCGGGCCAGGTGACGATGTCGTACCAGTTGAACCCACGCTCCGGCGCGCGGAAGCGCAGGTGCCGGTAGAGGCCGTCCTCGTGCAGCACGGTCATGACGTGCTCGGCGGTATCGCCGCGGAACCGCTCGGCGATCTCCTTCTCCTGTGCGGTCGTGGACACGCTGTCTCCTTGGTCGTGGTGGGGTTCCGGCCGGTCGGCCACCGCGCCGCCCCGGGCAAGACGGGGCGGACGGAAGTGGACCGGAGTCAGTAGTTGCGGACGCGACCGCTGACGGTGCGGCCGTCGAGGCGGATCGGGTTCGGGGCGGTGATGTTGCCGCTGACGGTTTCGGCGATCAGTCGGTATGGCCCGCCGCGCTCGACCGTGATGCTGCCGCTGACCGTCTCCGCGCGGCCATCGCCGGCCAGCTCCACGACCGCGATGCTCCCGCTGATCGTCTCCACGTCGAGGTCACGCACGATGTCCAGCTCGATCCGCCCGTTGGTCGTCCGCACCTTGGCTCGGTTCAGCGGCCCGCGCACCTGGATGGGAGCGCTGGTGGCGTCGGCGATCAGCGAGGACCCGATCGGCAGCAGGGCCCGGGCGGTGATGGGGCTGCTGTTCTGGCTGACGACGCTGCCGCCGCCAACCTGGATGCCGCCGTAGTTGACGCCGCCGATGCGGACGCCGCCGAAGTTGTTGACCTGGACATTGCCGTACACCGCGCCCTGGACAACCCCTCCCCTGATGCTCGCGTCGATGCTCAGGCAGTCGCCGCGGTGCGCGATGACAGGCTTGTTGACGGCGTCGGCGGCGAGGCCGCTGTCCTCGTCGGTGGACAGCTCGATCTGCGCGTACGTGCCGTCGGCGACGACGACCTGGATGAGGCCGGCGACCAGGGTCAGGTCGAGGGTGATCGGGCCACTTCGCGTGGCCTTGATCAGGTTCGTGGTGGACATGTCGGGGCTCCTTCGATCGGTGGTTTCAGCCGGTCGGCCACCGCGCCGGCCCGCGAGGCGCGGGCCGGACGGAAGCGGGTCGGTCAAGCGGTGGCGAGCTGCGGCGCCGGGGCGGCGAGGGCGTCCGGGCCGGGGCAGCTCGGGATCTTGTGGTTGGTGGTCCAGAGGGTGCTGCCGTAGCGGCCGTCGGGCCATGTCCAGTTCTGGAACCACTCGGCGGCGTGGCGGCCCTGCCTGTTCTCGACGTGGATGCCGCAGAACCGGCAGTCCTTGTGGTGCTCGCGCTGCTGCTTCCAGGAGTGCCGGCGCAGCGCCGGGTTGTAGCGGGGGGCCCGGGCGCTCACGGCACGGTCGCCGGCTCGGGCTCGAAGAAGCGGTCGCCGTTGACGAAGCGCAGCCGGCCGAGGCGCCGGCCGGTGCGGTCGGTGTTGACGGCCGCCACGGCCCGGTTCGGCCCGTAGCTGATGTGGGCGCAGGCGTAGACGCCGGGGGTGGTGAGCACGCCGCCGGCGATCAGGGTGGCCACGTCGGTGCCGCTGGCCAGTCGGAACTCCTTGTCGTGGCGGCTGGTGGGGATGTGGTGGTCGTTCAGCATCTGCAGGGCCTCGGGCTTGCTGGTGGCGGCCACGAAGATGTCCGCCTGGTTGTGGCCGGCGGGCAGGCCCAGCGCGCGGGCCACGTGGACGCTGATGTAGCTGCCGTAGATGCGGTACGCCTTGAGGTTCATGGATCCTTCCGGGGTCAGGCGGCGTGCGGCAGAGCGCGCCGGGCGAGGACGCGAGCGGCGGTGCGCTCGACGGCGGCCCGGTGCCCGGGCGTGGACAGGTGCTCGTCGTCGAGGGCCCAGACCTTGCAGTGGTGGCAGGTGCGCCGCTCGGCGTCGAGCAGGTCGTCGTCGACGCGGTCCTCGGCGGCGAGGACGGCGAGCAGGTCGCCGGGGCCGCACTCGCGGCACTCCTCGGCGAGGTAGTGCGGGTGCACCGGGCAGACGACCACGACGACGCTGCTGCCCGGCTCCCGGTCAACCAGGGCCAGGTGGGCGTGCTCGCGCAGCCGGTGGGTCTCGACGACGGCGCCGGCGGTGTAGACGCCGAAGCAGTTGCCGACCTCCAGGCCGTCGTCACGCACGCGCACGCCGGCCTCCGGCCACACGGCGAAGGCCTCGTACTGGTCGGCGACCAGCTCGATGATCACGGCGGCGCCCGGGTCGGGGCAGCGGCGGATGTCGCGGATGGTGCGCCAGCCGCCGGCGGTGTCGACCTGCCGGCCGAGGTGGCGCGGACGCTCCTGGTGCAGCTGGGCCGCGGGGACTTTATCGACGCTAGTCAAAGCCCTTTCCTCCTTGATCTTCGGCCTTCCTTTGTATCGTTGCGTACGCTACAGTACGAGACAGTGCGATACAAGATGGCGCACAGTGAAGCGAAGCGCAACCACGAAGGGGTAGCGAATGAGTGACATGGGACCCAGTGACTTCCGGCGGCTGACCAACGCGATGGAGCAGGCAGGCTTCGAGATCGAGCTGAACCGGTCCGGGCACTGGCAAGTGAGCCGTGACGGCAAGGTTGTGGGGAACCTGCCCTCGGGCAGCGGCTCGGACTGGCGCAGCTGGCGCAACGCGCTGGCCGCGCTCAAACGCAACACCGGCTTCGAGTGGCGCCCCAAGCAGCCGCGCAGGCGAGAACACTCCACCGCCTGAGGTCCACACCGAAACGGGCCCGACTCCACCAGGGAGTCGGGCCCGTTTCGGTGTTCACGGTCAGGGCGCGATGCCCGTGTCCCAGTCGTAGGTGTAGGGCCCGTCCTCGCCGGCGCGCCACTCGGTGATGGTCTGCTCGTAGCGCTCGCCGAGCAGCAGCCGCAGCGCCTGGTCGATGGCCCACATCTTGTGGTGGTCACCGTCGAAGCTGCCGAAGTTCAGCAGCAGATCGGCGGCCAGCTCGATGCGGTCGGCGTCGGTCTCCGGGATGCGCTCCGGGGTGATGATCGCGTTCATCTTGATCGTCGCGGCGACCTCCGGCCGCAGCTTCCACCGCGGGTCATCCCAGAGGAACCAGTCGTCGGCGTCCGGCCGGCCTGCCAGCTCGAACGCCTGCTCCAGGCTGGGGGCGGGCTCGCCCACGTCGGCCCAACTGCCACCGCTGACGCTGCGGCTGACCTGGTAGATCGTCCTCATGTCTTCGTCTCCTCATCTAGGCCTGGCGGCCACCGCTGGGCTCGGATCAGCCCGAGCCCAGCCGAAGCGGTCAGGGGGTCAGAGCGCCTCGCGCATCGGCATGATCCGCATGTCGTTGATCTCCACGTACCGCCAGCCTCGCTGCTCTGGCAGCTCCTCGTGCGGGCAGTCGACGGGTGTTCCACTGGGGCACTCCCGGCAGGCGGTCAGGCGCCCGGGGTTGCGCGCCAGCCAGAGCCCGTAGACGGCCTGGGCGAGGTCGACTGGCACGTCGTCGATCCAGTGCAGGTGGCCCGTGGTGCGGAACTCGATGCGCCACCGCTCGTCGCTGCCATCGCCAGCGGGCCGTGTCAGGTCGACGACGTAGGGCCTGGGGTCACTCATGGTCTTCTCCTCGGGTTGGTCGACGCTCTGGCCTGGCGGCCACCGCGGGCGCCCCGACGAGCGGGGCGCCACGGAGGTCGTCAGCCCTTGCAGCCGGAGCAGTGGGTGATCAGGCCCGGGCAGGTGGCCTTATGGCCGGCCAGGCTGCGCACGCCGGCCACGGCCAGGGCGAGCAGCGCGACGAAGCCCACGGCGGTGGCCGCGGCCTGCGTCAGGTCGATCGAGATCAACCAGGACGCGGCCAGCCCGGCGACGAAGGTCAGCCCGAGCGCCACCGCGACGGCGACGGCCACCTTGCGCCGCGTCGACCAGCCCGGCTTGGCCGCCGGGTGGCGCAGCGGGGCCACCCGCGCCGGGGCAGCCGGCCGGCGCACCGCCACGGCCGTCGACGTACCGGCGCTCGGCGTGGCGATCCCGGAGTCCACCCAGACCTTCACGACGATGTGGCCGGCCTTGGCCGGGTGCGGCACCGGGTCGCTCACGCGCACCAGGGCGCCGCGGGCCTTCAGCAGGGCGACGTCGCCCATCACCGTGGCCGGATCGCCGTGCAGGAGGTGGTCGCGCACGGGGGCAGTGGTCGTGGTCATGGTCCTCACCTCTCGGTTCTTTCGTGACCTGGCGGTCACCGCCGCCGCCGGACGCGGGGTCCGGCGACGACGGAAGCGGCCAGCTACACGCCCGCCGGCTCCAGCAGCTCGGCCTCCTCGGCCTCCCGCTGCTCGGCCAGCGCCGCCAGCTCCTCCTGGGCGCCCTGCAGGCCCTTCTCGGTGAGCCTGTGGATGCCCTTCTTCTTCTCCTCCTCGTCCTCGATGGACTCCGTCCAACCGGCCTCCTTCAGCTTCGACAGGGCGTAGCTCAGAGTCCGGGTCTGCCAGCCCTGCGGCGGCTTGACCACCTTCAGCTTGGCGAGCAGCTCCGCGCGCTCCAGGGCGTTGCCCGGGGCGTCGACGAGCAGCTTGAGCACCGCCTGGCGGCAGGTGAGGTCGTCGCCGCCGCCGGTCAGGTCAGGGATCGGGATGTCGTCGAGGCCGCCACCGTCGAGCGCATCCAGGCGGATGTGGCGGTCCTCGTAGCCGACGCCCGCCTTGCGGGACAGCTCGTCGAGCACGCCCGGCTCGCCGTACGGCTCGCCGTCGCGCACGATCCAGTCGATGCTCTCGCCCGGGTAGAACGCGCGCATGACGGCCGAGCGGGCCGAGGCGCCCACGACGTAGCCGATGCCCGCGGTGGTCTCCTCGCCCGGCTTGCACTTGCCCTTCGGCCACTCCCGGGGCAACTGGTTCGGCGACGCCGGCAGGGTGCCGTTGAACGCCACCGGGCCGGACAGGGCGTTGGCGGTACGGAAGACGATGACGTTGCCGCTGGCGACCGCGTCACGGATGGCCATGTCGCCGCCCAGCTCGTTGAGCAGCGGGACCTGGGTGATCAGGCGCAGCTTGATGCCGACCTTGCGGCCCATCTTGCCGAGCATGGCCACGATCCGCTTGCACTCCGGGTCCTTCAGGATCATGTGCGCCTCGTCGATCGTGACGCTGATCATCGGGTTGTCCGGGGTGGGCTTCCAGTTCTTCTGGCCGCGCCGCCACACCTTGCGGTTCTCGTCCCACCACTTCTTGCGGCCGAAGGCCCGGTTGCGGGCGAACATCTCCCGCTCGGTCTTCTGCAGCAGGATCCGCGCCTCGTCGAGGTGGTGGGCGAACCAATCGACGTAGTCCTGCCAGTCGCCGAAGGACTGGCCGAACTGCGGGTCGATGACCCGGGAGACGATCAGGCCCTTCTTGACCATCTTCGTCTCGCCGTCGACCTCCTCGGGCACCAGCACGTAGGCGTGGCGCTCCATCGCGAGCAGGAGGTTGGTCAGCTCGGACTTGCCGGAACCGGTCGCGCCGGAGATCAGGTCGTGCCAGGCGCCGCCGGAGTTCCAGAAGCGGTAGCGCACCAGCTCGCCGTCGGCGTGCACGCCGATGAAGGCCACGCCGGTCTCGACATCGAAGGTGGCCTCCGGGCCCTCCCAGTGCTGGATGGCCGCCAGTGGATTCTCGCGCTGCACGGTGAGGATGGCCTGGCTGGCATTGCCGGGCATCAGCTCGATCGACACGTCCGGGATGTCGACCTGGTAGGCGCCAGCGACCTGCTCGGCGGCCTGGACGAACTTGCTCGGCTTGACCGTGCCGGGCAGGTCGGAGGCGACGACCGCCCGCCAGCCGCCCTTGATCTCCTCCACGGTCTCCGGCACCAGGTGGGTGCCAGGGAGCGCGCCGGCGACGATGGCGACCGAGGCCGTCCACACGCCCATCCGCTCCAGCACCTTCGCCGACCAGCCCAGCGGGGCCGGCTCGGGCTCGGGCTCCGGCTCGGGTCGGCGGGCCGGCTTCGACTTCGTCGGCGGGATCGCCTCCAGCCGGTGGAAGCGCAGGTACGGAACCCCGGCCAGCATGGTCAGCAGGGCGCCGGCGGTGATGGTGACCTTGCCGCCGAGGGTGTGCGGGTCCAGGCCGAACGTGCCGGCAGTGGCCACCCAACCGGTGGCCGCCGCGGAGGCCGCGACGACGGCGCGGCGCAGGCGCTCGCGGCGGGTCAGGGCCTCCGGCTCGCCGGCCTCGATCGCCTCGGCGGTCCGCTCGCCCTCCACCCGGATCAGGTTCTTGTCGATCAGCCTCGGCGACAGCTTCCACGCGGCCACGCCGAACACCGGCACCGCCATGGCCGCGTACATCGCGGCGTGGTTGCTGTAGACGACCTGGCCGGCGCCGGCCGTGACGGCGGCGGCGCCCAGGACCTCGATGCCGCCGCGAGCGCGCTGGACCATCTCGGCGTACGGCAGCAGCGGGGCGGCCGGCGTCGCCTCCTTCTCGGAGTCCGGCTTCCGGCCGGCCTCGCGCTCGTCGACGGCCTCGCCGGCCGACCGGCGGGTGCGGGTGCTGGTGGGTGCCATGGTTCCTCTCCGTTCGAAGGTGGTGCTCTGGCCTGACGACCACCGCGGACCGCCCGGCCGAAGCCGGGCGACCACGGAAGCGGTCAGGCCGCGAGGTACCCGGGGTCGATGCCCTCGCTGACCACGACCTCGTGGGCGTGACCGAAGCGGGTCTCCAGGTCGGCGGCGTCCGCCTGCAGAGCGGCGCTGACCTCGTTGAGGGCCTCGTGCGCCGCGAGCATCTGCTCCGGCGTCACACCCTCGGCGATCACGCCCAGCGTCGAGGCGACGTCGGCCATGTTCGGCGCGGTGACACCGAGGGCGCTCAGCTGGTCGGCGAGCAGCTGCTGGCCGCCGGCAAGGGCCCCGGCGATGGTGGCCAGCTCGCCCATCAGGGTCTCGATCCGCTGAGCCATCTCGGCCGCCAGGCGGCACTGCTCGATGCGGGTCTGGATGTTGGCGATGGCCGTCTCGTGGCCCATCACCTCGGCGACGTCGGTGCCCGGGGCGGCCGGGGCGGTCGGGGCGGTCGGGTTGGTCACGATCTCTCCCTGAAGGACGGTGGGGGCGTCGGCGAGCTGCGCCGGCGCGGACGTAGTGGTCGGGTCGGGGTTGGTGCGACCCGGCATGGGCCGGGCCGCGGCCGGCTCCGGTGCCGGCTCGGTCGGGGTCGGCGGGCGGGTGCTCGCCGGCGGCTGGGTGGTCTCGCGTTCGGTGGCGGTGCTGTCGACGGTGTTGGCCCAGTTCTTGAACCAGTCGACGAGGCTGCCGGTGCGGCCGGTCGCGGCCTTGCCGCGCTTGGTCAGGTAGCGCTCGTAGGCCATGGCACCCTTGGCCATGCCCCGGCGGCCCCCGCGGCGGGCGGCGCCGACGACGGCGGCGGTGCCGAGCAGCAGACCCCGCAGGGTCGCCCCGGTGGCCCGGGCCCCGAAGATCAGGCCCCGGCCACC
>NZ_CADEAU010000024.1 GCF_902825405.1 Micromonospora maritima
GACGTGGCGGCCCCGGCGGTGGTCGCCGAGCGGGCCCGCGAGCTGGCCGTCACCGTCGCGGTCGGCGACGGCGCGCACCGGTACGCGGACGTGCTCGGGCTGCCGGTCCGGGAGGAACCCCGGTACCCGGACCCGCTGGCGCTGGCCCGTCTGGCCGCCGAGCGGATCCGCGCTGGCGCCCCCGGTGATCCGCTGACCCCGCTCTACCTGCGCCGACCGGACGCCGTCGCGGCCACCGGCCACAAGCCGGTCCTGCCGTGAGGCTCGGCCGGTTCCGGTGGTGGCACGTCGACGAGGTGCTGCCCATCGAGGTGGACCTGTTCGGCGCCGAGCAGTGGTCGGCGGCGATGTTCTGGAACGAACTCGCCAACGGGCACTTCTACCTGGTCGCCACGGACGACGACGGCTCGGTGCTCGGCTACGCCGGGCTGGCCGTGGCCCCGCCCGACGAGGCGTGGGTGCAGAACGTCGCGGTGCGCCGCGATGCCCAGCGGCGGGGGATCGGCCGGCTGCTGCTGGAGGCGCTGCTGGCCGAGGCGGCCCGGCGCGGCGTCCGCAGCACGCTGCTGGAGGTCGCCGCGGACAACGGTCCGGCCCAGCGCCTCTACGCCACCTACGGCTTCGAGCCGATCGGCGTGCGGCGCGGCTACTACCAACCGAGCAACACCGACGCGCTGGTCATGCAGCGCACCGAGGACTGACGAGCATGGCTGACGAACCCCTGGTCCTGGGCATCGAGACCTCCTGCGACGAGACAGGCGTGGGCATCGTGCGCGGGCACACGCTGCTCGCCGACGCGCTGGCCTCCAGCGTCGAGGAACACGCCCGGTTCGGCGGGGTGGTGCCCGAGGTGGCCAGCCGGGCCCACCTGGAGGCGATCGTGCCGACCATGGACCGGGCGCTGCGCGAGGCGGGTGTCACCATCGCCGACATCGACGCCATCGCGGTGACCTCCGGTCCCGGCCTGGCCGGCGCGCTGCTCGTCGGCGTCGCCGCCGCCAAGGGGTACGCGGTGGCGGCGGAGAAGCCGGTGTACGGGGTGAACCACCTCGCCGCGCACGTGGCCGTGGACACGCTGGAGCACGGCCCGCTGCCCGAGCCGGCGATCGCGCTGCTGGTCTCCGGCGGGCACTCCTCGCTGCTGCGCGTCGACGACCTGGCCCGCGACGTCGTCCCGCTCGGCGCCACCATCGACGACGCGGCCGGCGAGGCGTTCGACAAGGTGGCCCGGCTGCTCGGGCTGCCGTTCCCCGGTGGCCCGTACATCGACCGTGAGGCGCGGGCCGGCGACCCGGCGGCGATCGCGTTCCCGCGCGGGCTGACCGCCGCGAAGGACCTGGTCGGTCACCGCTTCGACTTCTCCTTCTCCGGGCTGAAGACGGCGGTGGCGCGGTGGGTGGAGGCGCGGCAGCGGGCCGGCGAGCCGGTGCCGGTGGCCGACGTGGCGGCGTCCTTCCAGGAGGCG
Source organism: Micromonospora maritima (assembly GCF_902825405.1). Taxonomy (GTDB): domain Bacteria; phylum Actinomycetota; class Actinomycetes; order Mycobacteriales; family Micromonosporaceae; genus Micromonospora; species Micromonospora maritima. The sequence goes on from NZ_CADEAU010000024.1 coordinate 1,466, forward strand.
GTCTGCGACGTGCTCGTCGGCAAGGCGTTGGACGCGTGCCGCAGCAGCGGCATCGACACGCTGGTGATCGGCGGTGGGGTGGCCGCCAACTCCCGGCTGCGGGCGATGGCCGAGCACCGGGCCGACAGGCACGGCATCCGGGTGCGTACGCCCCGGCCGAAACTCTGCACGGACAACGGCGCGATGGTGGCCGCGCTCGGGTCGCACCTGGTCGCCGCGGGTGTCGCGCCGAGCCGGCTCGACCTGCCGGCCGACTCCGCCATGCCGCTGACCGTGGTCAGCGTCTGAACGGGGAGGGGACCGACATGATCGTCCGGATGTGGGAGGCGAAGGCCGAGTCGTACGGCTTCGCCGAGCTGATCACCTGGGTGTGCGAGACGGCGCTGCCCGAGTTCGAGCACGACCCGATGCACGTCTCCAGTGAGGTGTTCTCCTCCACCGACCACCGGCTCGTGGTGATTTCCAAGTGGCGGAACAACCCGCGTGAGCTGCCCGAGCCGCCCATGCGCCTGGTCGCCCGACCGCCGCACAGCTGGGACTTCACCCAGGTCGACCGCTGACGGTACGAGAAGGGGCCCCGGTCCACGACCGGGGCCCCTTCCTCACCGCTCAGGCGCGGCGCATCAGCCGCCAGGTCGTGTAACCCCCGGTGCCCAGCGCGATCAGGAAGACCGCCCACACGATCCCGGTGCCCACCTGGAGCCCGCCGCCGCTGCCCACGTTCGCCTGGGCGGCCGCGACCAGCGAGTCGCTCTGCGCCGGCGGGAGCGCGGGCGGCGGCAACTGCTGCCAGCGGACCAGCCCGGTGCTCTCCAGCATGGTCATGTGGTCGTTGACGAACTTGTTCGCGTCCTCGGCGAGCTTGCGCACGATCGGGTCCTTGGTGCTGGCCCGGACCGCGCCGATCACCGGGAAGATGTTGCCGTGGGCGACCCGGAGCCGGGTGACGAAGATCTGGTCGAACTGCGCGCCGGTGGCGTTCTGCATCTCGGTCAGCCACCCCTTCTGCTGGGTCGTCGGGTCCGTCGGCAGGACCGCGCCCAGCTTGTTGGCCGCCTCGACCACCAGCTGGTCCAGCACGCCGTGCTGGCGGGCGATCTCCGCGCCGACCTCCCGTACCCGGGGTGACTTGCCCTTCTCCGCGGCCATCGTGCCGGCCGGCATCTCCCAGAGCCCGGCCAGCCGGACGCCGTTGAGCAGCGTCATGTCGGCGGCGTTCATCTGCACGCCGGGGTTCGGCGCGGCCAGCGCCGCGCCGGGAAGGACGCCGATCCCCGCGCCGATCACGACGAGCAGCAGGGTCACCCGGTGCGCCAGTCGGCGACGTGCGGATTCCAGCGATGCCATGGTTGGGTTGCCTCCTCGGTCCGGACCGCTACGTGGGGTCGCGGACGGCCGAGCCCACCGGCCGTCCGCACACTGGTACGGATCGGCGGGCCGATCAGTTCAGCGGGTCGGCCAGGAGGCGTTCGAAGGCCAGCTCGGCCGCGCCGATCAGCGCCGCGTCGTCACCGAGCTTCGGGGTACGCAGGCGCACGTGCTCCAGGCACGCGGGCAGCCCGTTGGAGTTGAGCCGGCTGCGGACCTGGGCCGCGGCGGCCAGGTAGAGGTCGCGCATGGTGCCGCCGAAGATGACCATCTCCGGGTTGAAGATGTTGACCAGGTTGGCCACGCCGAAGCCGAGCCAGTCGCCGGCCTGCCGGACCGCGCTCTGCGCCCGGGCGTCCCCCCGGTCGGCGGCGTCGAACACGGCCAGCAGGGCCTCCCGCCCGCGCGCCTCGGACCGGCCGGCCGCGCGCAGCAGCCCGTGCTCGCCGATCTCGGTCTCCCAGCAGCCGCGCCGACCGCAGTCGCAGCGCACGCCGTCGCGGACCACCACCATGTGGCCGACCTCGCCGCCGTAGCCCCCGTGCCCGGTCAGCCGCCGCCCGCCGGCGATGATGCCGGCCCCCACGCCGACGTCGCCGTACAGGTAGATGACGTTGTCGCAGCCGGTCGCCGCGCCCCGGGCGTGCTCGGCGTACGCGGCCACGTCGGCCACGTTCCCCACCGTTATCGGTACGTCGATGCCCAGCTCGTCGGCGAGCGCCGCGCCGATCGGCTCGTCCACCCAGCCGGTCGTCGGACTCAGCCGGACCAGCCCGTCGTCGCGGCGGACCATGCCGCACACGGCCACCCCGGCGCCCACGCAGAACGAGTCGGGCGGCACCGAGTGGTGCATCTCCTTGACCGCGCCGGCCAGCAGCGGGGCGGCCTCGCCGGCGACCAGGTTGCGCGGCCGGTCCAGCTCCCGGCGGTCGAGCACCTCGCCGCCGAGCCCGACCCGCGCGGCGCGCAGTCGGTCCACCTCGACGCTGTACGCGTACGCGTAGACCCGTCCCGACTCGGGCCGGACGACAAGTGACGGTCGCCCGGCCCGGCCGGTCTCCTTCGGCGTCCCCTCGCTGACCAGACCGGCGCCGGCCAGGTCCGCGGTCAGCGCGCCGATGGTGCTGCGGTTGAGCCCGAGCGCGGTGGTCAGTTCCGCGCGTGTGGTGGCCCCGTGCACGTGCACGTAGCGGAGCAATGCGCCCAGGTTCTGCCGGCGGATCTCGTCCTGGCTCGGTCCCGCGCGCATTGCCACTGCCATGGTGTGTCCGTACCCGGGGTCAGCGCACGCCGGTGGCGGCGGCGCGTCGTCGTGACAGCGCGTCGATGGTCGCCGCGGCGAGCAGCACCACGCCGGTGACCACGAACTTCACGCCCGAGCTGTAACCCATCAGTCCCATACCGTTGTCGATCACCGCGACCACCGCGCCACCGAGCACGGCGTCGAGGACCCGGCCCTTGCCGCCGAAGAGGCTGGTGCCGCCGATCACCGCCGCGCCGACGGCGTAGAGCAGTACGTTACTGCCACCGGTGTTGGGGTCGACCGAGTTGGCCCGGCTGGCCGCCACGATGCCGCCGATGGCGGCCATCCCGGAGCAGATGACGAACACGGAGATGCGGATCCGGTCCACGCTGATGCCGGCCCGGCGGGCCGCCTCGGCGTTGCCGCCGACGGCGTAGATGTGCCGGCCGTAGCTGGTGCGCTGGAGCACGAACGTCCAGACGACGAGCAGCACCGCGATGATCGGCACCACGATCGGCACGCCCTTGAGCGAGACGACCAGAACGTTGCGGCTGCGCTCCAGGTTGAGCACGTAGACCGCGAGGCCGAGGATCACGGCGAGCCCGCCGATCCGGGCCGCGACCACGGCGATCGGGTCGGTGAGCAGGCCGCGGGCGGACCGGTTGCGGTGCCGCAGCAGCTGCACGGCCGCGTACCCGGCGACGGCCAGCGCGGCCAGCGCCCAGCCCAGCGCGGGGGAGAGGTTGCGGTTGGCGATCGCGACCAGGGTGTCGTCGCGGACCGCGATGTTGGCGCCCTCGTCCATCAGCGTCAGCACGACGCCCTGGAAGGCGAGGAAGCCGGCGAGGGTGACCACGAAGGACGGGATGCCGACCTTCGCGACCAGCAGGCCGAGCACGGTGCCGATGACCACGCCGGTGACGACGGCGGCGAGCACCGCGACGTACCAGGGGTAGCCGAGCACGGTGACCACGTTGGCCAGGATCGCGGCGCAGACGCCGCTGGCGAAGCCGGCGGAGAGGTCGATCTCGCCGAGCAGCAGCACGAACACCAGACCCATGGCGATCAACGTGACCGCGGCGCCCTGGGTGAACAGGTTCGCGAGGTTACCGGCGGTGAAGAACGACGGGCGGGCGATCGAGAAGCCCACGGCGAGCACCAGGAGCATGATCACCGCGGGCAGGGCGCCGATGTCGCCGCCGCGTACCCGGCGCCAGTAGTTGTTCACGTGGTTGCCCACGGTAGGCGCCGGAGCGACGCCGGCGGGGCCTTCCTTCTTCACGACGGTGGCGGTCATCGGACGGCTCCTGGGGTGGTGTCGGCGGGCGCGGCGCCGGTGCCGTTGCTGCCCGGTTCGCCGGCGAGGCCGAGGCCGCCGGAACGGCCGGCGGTGATCAGCTCGACCACCTGCGAGTGGGTGATGTCGGTGGTCTTCACCTGGGCGACCATCTGGCCGAGGTAGAGCGCGGCGATCCGGTCGGAGACGGCGAAGACGTCGTTCATGTTGTGCGAGATGAGCACGACGGCCAGGCCGTTGTCGGCCAGCCGGCGGACCAGCTCCAGCACCTGGGCGGTCTGCGCGACGCCGAGCGCGGCGGTCGGCTCGTCCAGGATGACCAGCTTGCTGTTCCAGAGCACGGCCTTGGCGATGGCGACGGTCTGCCGCTGGCCGCCGGAGAGGCTGGACACGTGCTGGCGCAGCGACTTCACGGTGCGGACGCTGAGGCCGGCCAGGGTCTCGGCGGCCATCTGCTCCATGGTCGGCTCGTCGAGCACGATGCCGCTGCGCTTCTCCCGGCCGAGGAACATGTTCTGCACGATGTCGAGGTTGTCGCAGAGCGCCAGGTCCTGGTAGACGACCTCGATCCCGAGCGCGGCGGCGTCCCGGGGGCTGTTGATGCTCACCGGCCGGCCGTCGAAGAGGAACTCGCCGGCGTCGGTCGGGTAGATGCCGCTGATGCACTTGACCAGGGTCGACTTGCCGGCGCCGTTGTCGCCGACCAGCGCGGTCACCTCACCCGGGTGCGCGGTGAAGGCGACGTCACGCAGCACCTGGACGGGACCGAAGCTCTTGTCGATCCCGCGTAGCTCCAGCAGGGGGGTTGCGGACACGGGTGTCTCCTTTGGGCGGAGGGAGGTCTCGGATCCCGTCCGGCGTGGGCGCCGCCCGACGCGGGTCTCCCCGTGCCGGGCGGCGCCGCCTGAAGCGGGTTGGGTCAGCTCACGCCGGCGTCGGTGCAGAGCTTGGCGAACGCACCGGTGCAGAGCTCTTCCTTGGTGACGTAGTTGTCGGCCACCACGTCCTTGACGTTGTCCTTGTAGATGGCCTTCGGCTCCAGCAGCACGGCCGGCACGTCCCGGTTGCCCTCCGGGTCCTTGACGGTCTGCCCGGTGTCCTTCTTCTCGCCCTTGGCGAGCGCGATGGCCAGCTCGGCGGCGGCGTCCGCCTCCTTCTTGACCGCCTTGTAGACGGTCATGCACTGGTCACCGGCGAGGATGTTCTGCAGGCCCTCCTTGGTGGCGTCCTGACCGGTCACCGGGACCTTGCCGTTGAGCTTGTTCTTCTTGAGCACCGAGATGGCCGCGTTGCCCAGGCCGTCGTTGGCGGCGAGCACGCCGTCGATCTTGCCGCCGGCCTTGGTCAGCTGCTGCTCGAAGATCGTGGCGGCCTGCGCGTTGTCCCAGGCCGGCACCGAGTCGTCGGCGACCTTGGTGTACTCCTTCGAGTCGAACTTCGGCTTGAGGACCGAGTCGTACCCGTTCTTGAACAGGGTGGCGTTGTTGTCGGTCGGCGAGCCGTTGAGGTACGCGATCGACGGGTTCTTGACGCCCTTGTCGGTCAGGCACTTGCTCAGGCCCTCGCCCTGGAGCTTGCCGACGGCCTCGTTGTCGAAGCTGACGTAGTACTGGGCGGAGCCGCCCAGCGTCAGCCGGTCGTAGTCGATGGTGGCGACGCCCTGCGACTTGGCCTTGTCGAGCACGGCCTTGCCGGTGCCGGAGTCGAGGTTGACGATCATCAGGACGTTGACGCCGTTGGTGATCATCTGGTCGGCGATGGTCTGGAACGCGGTCTTGTCGTTCTGCGCGTTCTGGATGTCCGACTCCACGCCGGCGGCGTCGAACGCCTCCTTGAGGAACTTGCGGTCCGCGCCCTCCCAGCGGGCGGAGGACTTGCTGTCCGGCAGGATCACGCCGATCTTCGGCTTCTTGTCGGTGGAGCCGCCGGCCTGGTCGGAAGAACCGCCGTTGTCACCACAGGCGGCCATGCTGCCGGTCGCGAGGAGACCGACGGCCGCGAAGGTGAGGAGTCCCTTGCGCATGTGCACGGGTCCTTTCGGGGGGTGGGGGAGTAGAGGTCGATGTTTTGTTGTGTCCGGCAACGTATTCCTCGCGTCCGGCGCTCCGCAAGAGTGCCGAGGTCAGAAGTTTGTTGGCGGCGGTAACAATTCAGCAACGCGGTTGTCACCCGGCCGACACCCACTGCGGAAACGCTCCCACCGTCCCGCCGCGGGCGGTTTCAGCCGGCGGCGATCGGGGCGGTCCGCGCCCCGGTGAGCGCCACCAGGTCACCCGGTGCGAGCTGCACCTGAAGGCCCCGGCGGCCGGCCGAGACGTACACCGTCGGGAACGCCGACGCGGAGGCGTCGACCACGGTCGGCAGCCGCCGGCGCTGCCCGAGCGGGCTGATCCCGCCCCGGACGTACCCGGTCGCCCGCTCGGCCACCGCCCGCTCGGCCAGCCCCGCCCGCTTGCCGCCCACCGCCGCGGCGAGGGCCTTCAGGTCCAGCTCGCCGGTCACCGGCACCACGGCCACGGTCAGCGCGCCGTCCACCTCGGTGACCAGCGACTTGAACACCCGCTCCGGCGGCACCCCGAGCGCGGCGGCGACCAGCGCGCCGTAGTTCGGCGCGTCCGGCGAGACGTCGTACGGGTGCGTGCTGTGCGCGATCCTCCGCTTGGCCAGCAGCGCGGTCGCCGGAGTGCCCTGTCCCGCCATGACCGTCAAGCTAACCCGGCCGCGGCTCCCCGGCGAGCCGGAACGGGCGCCGGTCGGACGGCGGCGGTCAGGCGGCGGCCGGCACCGGGCGGCAGATCAGCACGGTGGGCGCGCCGGCCACCCGGGTCAGCACCAGGCTGGCCGCCGCGTCGCCGGACAGGCGCAGGTCGCGGCGCAGTTTCTCCGGCTCCAGCGCCGAACCACGCTTGAGGATCTCCACCCGGCCGACCCGGCGCTCCCGCAGCAGCGCGCGCAGGCGCTTGAGCGAGAACGGCAGCACGTCGGTGACTTCCAGGCAGCGCGCGAACGGGGTGGGCCGGGGCGCGTCCGCGTAGAGGTAGGCGATGGACGGGTCGGCCAGCGTGGCGTCGAGGTCGGCGGCCAGCTCCGCGACCAGGTGCGCGCGCACCACCGCCGGGTCCGGGTCGTACAGGAACCCCCGGACCGGGCCCACCGCCGCGTCGACCGCGCCGGTGCCGGTCAGCTGATAAAAGGGGGCCCCTCCTCTACCGGAGGCGTTAACAGGGGGCCCTTCCTTCTCCCGCAGCACGGTGGCGCGGCGGGGGACGCCGGCCAGCTCACCGCACCAGAGCGCGGCCTCCACCAGGTCCCCGTCGACGCTCACCCACTCCGCCTCGGCGCCGGCCGGGATCAGCGCGTGGTCCAACCCGGGCGCCACCTTCACCACGGTGCGCGGCACCCGCGCGGCGAGCCCGACGACGAAGTCCCACGGCGGCGAGTAGGCGTTCGGGTCGAAGATGCGCCGACCGGTGCCGGCCCGGCGCCGGGCCGGATCGCAGAACGCCCCGTCGACCCGGCCCACGTCGAACGCGGTGGCGTCGCCGCACTCCACCGTGACCAGGTCGGCCAGCCCGGCCGCTACGAGGTGGTGCTCGAACCCGCGGCGGTCGCCGACCTGTTGCAGAATCTCGCCTGGTTCGGCTTCAACGGCAAGCGGTACGCCGAACGGCAGTCCTTCGCCGAGCCGGGCGCCGCCCAGTTCGACCCGGCGGTGACGCTGGTGGACGACCCGCTGCACGCCTCGACGCTGCCGTTCGACCTGGAGGGCACGCCCCGGCGGGCGTTGCCGCTGGTGGAGGCCGGCACCACCCGGGCGGTGGCGTACGACAGGCGCAGCGGCGCGGAGGCGGGCGCCGCGTCCACCGGGCACGGCATGCCCGGCGGGTCGACGTTCGGGCCGATCCCGCACAACCTCCGCCTGCTGCCGGGCACCCCGGACACGGTCGACGCCGGGGTCGCGGCCGGACCGGTGAGCGCCGGGGTGACCGGGGCGGTGGGCGACCCGGACACCGCGGCCCTGGTGGCCGGCGTGCGGCGCGGATTGCTGGTCAGCGACTTCTGGTACACCCGGGTGCTGGACCCGAAGCAGCTGGTGGTCACCGGGCTGACGCGTAACGGGGTCTGGCTGGTCGAGGACGGCGTACCGGTACGGGCGGTGCGGGACTTCCGGTTCACCGAGTCGTACCCGCGGGCGATGGGGCCGGGCCGCGTGCTCGGCCTGGGCCGGTCGCCGGTCCGCCAGCCGGACCGGGTCGACGGGTCCTGGTGGGAGGCGCCCGCCCTGCGGCTGTCCTCGTGGAACTTCACCGGCGGCGCGTCCGGCTGAGCCGCGACGCCGACCCGACGCCGCCGCCGGCATATTGATCATGATCCGGGTCTTTCCAACCAGCGGGACACACGGGACACTGCGTTGCGCGGCCGGGCCGTGAAGATCGGCGTAACGTGTGTCACTTAGCCGCGCCGGTTCACCGGCGTGGTCCCGCGCGTGCGCAGGACGTGACAGTGACGTCAGGGAGATGACTCGAATGACATCAACGGCAACGAGACCGCGGGGAGCGCGGGCGCGTGCCGCCATCGCGGCGAAGACGTTGCGGACCGACCGCTGGTGGTTCGCGCCATTGATCACCGTCGTCGGGCTGAGCGCGTGGGTCATCTACGCGACCGTCCGGGTGTTCATGCACGACTTCTACTGGGTCGAGGAATACCACTACCTGACGCCGTTCTACTCCCCCTGCGTGACCGAACGCTGCGTCGAGGGTGCCGCGCACTTCGGCCGCTTCCTGCCCGGCTGGTGGATCATTCCGGACGCGGCGCTGACCCTGCCGTTCCTGCTGCTGTTCCGGCTCACCTGCTACTACTACCGCAAGGCCTACTACCGGTCGTTCTGGCTGTCCCCGCCGGCGTGCGCCGTCCCGGACGGGCACCAGTCCTACAGCGGTGAGACCCGCTTCCCGCTGCTCGGGCAGAACCTGCACCGCTACTTCTTCTACGCCGCCGCGATCATCTCACTGATCAACACCTGGGACGCGATCCTCGCCTTCCACTCCCCGGAGGGCTTCGGCTTCGGGCTGGGCAACATCGTCCTGCTGGTCAACGTGGTCATGCTCTGGGCGTACACGATCTCCTGCCACTCCTGCCGGCACATCATCGGCGGCCGGCTCAAGCACTTCTCGAAGCACCCGGTGCGCTACAAGGCGTGGACCGGCGTGTCCTGGCTGAACGTGCGGCACATGCAGCTCGCCTGGATCACCCTGGGCACGCTGGCGCTCACCGACTTCTACGTGATGGCGCTCGCGGCCAACTGGTTCCCCGACCTGCGGTTCATCAACTGAAGGCCCCTGACATGACTGAGACGCGAATCGAACGACACCACTACGACGTCGTCGTGATCGGGGCCGGTGGCGCCGGCCTGCGTGCGGCGATCGAGGCCCGGTTGGCCGGCAAGAAGACCGCGATCATCTCGAAGTCGCTGTTCGGCAAGGCGCACACGGTGATGGCCGAGGGTGGCGCGGCGGCCGCGATGGGCAACGTGAACTCGCGGGACAACTGGCAGGTCCACTTCCGCGACACCATGCGCGGCGGCAAGTTCCTCAACAACTTCCGGATGGCCGAGCTGCACGCCAAGGAGTCGCCGCAGCGGATCTGGGAGCTGGAGACGTACGGTGCGCTCTTCGACCGCACCAAGGACGGGAAGATCTCGCAGCGCAACTTCGGCGGCCACGAGTACCCGCGCCTGGCGCACGTCGGCGACCGGACCGGCCTGGAGCTGATCCGCACGCTCCAGCAGAAGATCGTGTCGCTCCAGCAGGAGGACCAGCGGGAGTTCGGCAGCTACGACGCCCGGATCCGGGTGTTCGCCGAGACCACGGTCACCGAGCTGCTGCTCGACGGCGACCGGGTGGCCGGCGCGTTCGGCTACTACCGGGAGTCCGGTGAGTTCGTCCTCTTCGAGGCGCCGGCCGTGGTGCTGGCGACCGGCGGGGTCGGTCGGTCCTACAAGGTCACCTCGAACTCCTGGGAGTACACTGGGGACGGTCACGCGCTCGCGCTGCGCGCCGGCGCCACGCTGATCAACATGGAGTTCCTCCAGTTCCACCCGACCGGCATGGTCTGGCCGCCCTCGGTGAAGGGCATCCTGGTCACCGAGTCGGTGCGCGGCGACGGCGGCGTGCTGAAGAACTCCGACGGCAAGCGGTTCATGTTCGACTACGTCCCCGACGTCTTCCGCAAGCAGTACGCGGAGACCGAGGAGGAGGCGGACCGCTGGTACACCGACCCGGACAACAACAGGCGTCCGCCGGAGCTGCTGCCCCGCGACGAGGTCGCCCGCGCGATCAACAGCGAGGTCAAGGCCGGTCGGGGTACGCCGGCGGGCGGCGTCTACCTGGACATCGCCTCCCGCAAGTCGGCCGAGGAGATCCGCCGCCGGCTGCCCTCGATGTACCACCAGTTCAAGGAACTGGCCGACGTCGACATCACCAAGGAGCCGATGGAGGTCGGCCCGACCTGCCACTACGTGATGGGCGGCGTCGAGGTGGACCCCGACTCCGGCGCGGCGGCCGGCACCGTACGTGGGCTCTTCGCCGCCGGTGAGGTCTCCGGCGGAATGCACGGCTCCAACCGGCTGGGCGGCAACTCCCTGTCCGACCTGCTGGTCTTCGGCAAGCGGGCGGGCGGCCACGCGGCCACGTACACCGACCAGCTGGCCGCCCGCCCGGCGGTGTCGGTGGCGGCGGTGGAGGCCGCGGTGGAGACGGCGCTGGCGCCGTTGCAGCGGGACACCGGCGAGAGCCCGTACCAGCTCCAGCAGGACCTCCAGGTGGTCATGGGCGACCTGGTCGGCATCATCCGGCGGGAGGGCGAGCTGGCCGACGCGCTGGGCCGGCTGGCCGAGCTGCGGGAGCGGGTGGCGAAAGTGAGCGCGGTCGGCGGCCGGCGCTACAACCCGGGCTGGCACCTGGCGCTGGACCTGCGCAACATGCTCGTGGTCTCGGAGTGCACCGCGAAGGCGGCGCTGGAGCGGCAGGAGTCGCGCGGCGGGCACACCCGGGAGGACTACCCGGCGATGGACCCGAAGTGGCGGCGCGTCAACCTGGTCTGCTCGCTGGACGGCGACACGGTCCGGCTGACCCACAAGCCGCTGCCGAAGATGCGGCCGGAGCTGATCGGGCTGTTCGACCGGGCGGAGCTGTCCAAGTACCTGACCGACTCTGAACTCGCCGAGTTCGACGCCCTCACCGAGGAGGCGAACAACTGATGGGAAGTAAGCGCCAGTTCCGCATCTGGCGGGGCGACGAGACCGGCGGCGACCTCAAGGACTACGCGGTCGAGGTGAACGAGGGCGAGGTCGTCCTCGACGTGATCCACCGGCTCCAGGCCACCGAGGCGCCGGACCTGGCGTGCCGGTGGAACTGCAAGGCCGGCAAGTGTGGCTCCTGCTCCATGGAGATCAACGGCAAGCCGCGGCTGGGCTGCATGACCCGGATGTCGACGTTCGAGGAGACCGAGACCGTCACGGTCACCCCGCTGCGGACGTTCCCGGTGATCCGGGACCTGGTCACGGACGTCTCGTTCAACTACGAGAAGGCCCGGGAGACGCCGGCGTTCGCGCCGCCGGCCGACGTGGCGCCCGGTGACTACCGGATGCAGCAGGTCGACGTCGAGCGCTCGCAGGAGTTCCGCAAGTGCATCGAGTGCTTCCTGTGCCAGAACGTCTGCCACGTGATCCGCGACCACGACGAGAACAAGCAGGCGTTCTCCGGTCCCCGGTTCTTCATCCGCGCCGCCGAGCTGGACATGCACCCGCTGGACGCGAAGACCGACCGCAAGGAGTACGCGCAGTCCGAGATGGGACTGGGCTTCTGCAACATCACCAAGTGCTGCACCGAGGTCTGCCCCGAGCACATCAAGATCACCGACAACGGGATCATCCCCATGAAGGAACGGGTCGTCGACCGCAGGTACGATCCCCTTGTGTGGCTCGGTAACAAGATCTTCCGGAGGGGTCAGGTGCCTCAGACCAGCGCGACCAGCGGGCATTCCAGCGGTGCGGTGACCGCCGGTGCGGCACACGGCGGCGTGCACTCGCACGCCGGCGGCTCGCACGACAGCAGCGCCGAGCGCCAGGCCCAGCAGGGCGTCAACTGGCAGCGCGAGGTGCCGCACCCGACCGCCCCGGCTGTCGACTCCAGCGGCAAGCTGCCGCTGACCGAGTTGACCTTCGACCGGGCCGCCGCGCCGTCGCCGTTCGGCGACGACGTGGAGTTCCCGCTGCCGCCGGAGCACCTCAACTTCGCCCACCCGCAGCAGGACGAGCCGAAGCACTGAGCAGCGCGACGATCACGGGGGCCAGCGGCACACGCCGCCGGCCCCCGTCTCGTCTCCGCCCGGTCGTCCGGTTCGCGGGCTCAGACGGAGGCGGCGAGCAGTGGGCGCAGCGCGGGCACGATCGGCACGTCGGCCGGCAGCCAGTCGACGCTGTCCAGCTCGGCGGCCGAGAGCCAGCGCAGCTCGGCGTGCTCCAACGCCTCCGGTTGGTCACCGTGGAGCAGGCGGGCGGCGTAGACGCGCAGGACGGACCGGCCGTGGGCCATCCGCACGTCCCGGCCCACCCGCTCGCCGACCGAGACCCGGACGCCCAGTTCCTCGGCGCACTCCCGGGCCAACGCCTCGGGCTCGGTCTCCCCCGGCTCGACCTTGCCGCCGGGGAACTCCCACCGCCCCGCCACCTCGGGGGGCGCGGAACGTTCGCAGGCGAGGACCCGGCCGGCCACGATGATCGCCGCCCCGACCACCACCCTCGGCTCCCGCCGGTCGGCCTGCCCGTTCCCGGTAACCCGTTCGGTCCGCACGAGCCACCAGCGTGCCAGATCAATCGGCGGTTTGGGTAGCTGAGTCGACCGTCAGGCCAACAGAACACGGAAGTGTGGGCGTGGACACACCATCTGTGCGGCGACAGACTAGAGGGCGTCGACTGGGACACGGGATGGCGACGATTTGGCCACAAGCCGGCAACGACGCCTGGGAGGTGCGGTGATGCGCGTGCTGTTCAGCGGCCGGGCGAAGCACGACTACCTCAGCGACGCGCTCGCCCTGCTGCCCGGATGGACCCGTGAGGGTGAGCAGATCCGCCGCACGCTCGTCCTCGACGACACCCAACACGCCGCCCTGACCGAGCGGGTGGCCGTGGTGGCCGACGCGCTGCGCCTGCGTCCCGAGATCAGCCGTCGGGCCGACCACACCCAGATCAAGGTGGGCCACGGTGACGACGAACCGCTCACCGAGGGTGAGGTGCTGCTGGCCGCGCGCATCGAGGACGCGGTCCGGGCGGTCACCGAGCGCTGAGCGCTGGCGCGCCTGCCCTACCGTGAGGGACATGTCCGGCCCCACGTACGACCGCAAGGAACAGTTCCAGCAGATCCAGAGCGGCCTGCTGCCCGGTGAACAGATCATCGCCGTCTACGACGCGATCGGCACCGGCACCGGCTTCATCGGCCTGACCGACCGGCGGGTGATCATCCAGGACCGCTCCTTCGTCGGCAAGCGGTACGCCATCACCAGCATCCCGTACTCGAAGGTCACGAGCGTGAGCGTGGTGAGCAACAAGCACTGGGGTGGCTCGTTCTTCTCCACCGGCGCGATCGCCGTGCACGTCGGCACGCACACCTACGAGGTCGAGTTCCGTGGCGCGGAGAAGAGCCACCACGTGCACAACGTGATCCTGCACCACATCTCCTGATCGGACGGTGACACAATCGCCGCCGTGGGGGGACGAGCCGCGCGGTGGCGCGCCTGGTGGGACATCGACCGGCGAGCCGTACGCCTGATCCGCCGGACCCTCCTGGTCGGCGCCCTCGGCGCGGTGCTGCTGGCCGCGGTGACCGCGGCCAGCGTGGTATGGATCCGCGACGGCGCCGAGGGGCACGTGTTCACCGCCGCCGACGTGCCGCAGGCGCCGGTGGCGCTGGTGCTCGGCGCGAAGGTCGAGCCCGACGGCACGCCGTCGCCGTTCCTGGCCGGCCGGCTGGAGATCGCGCGGCAACTCTTCGCCGCCGGCAAGGTCACGGTGGTCCTGGTCTCCGGCGACCACATGAACTGGGACTACGACGAGCCGGACGCGATGCGGCGCTGGCTGGTCGAGCGGGGGGTGCCGGCGGACAGGGTGGTGCTGGACCACGCCGGCTTCGACACCTACGACTCGTGCGCCCGGGCCCGACGCGTCTTCGGGGTGCGGCAGGCCACGGTGGTCACCCAGTCGTTCCACCTGCCCCGCGCGGTGACGCTCTGCCGGCGGCTCGGCATCGACGCCAACGGCGTCGGCGACGACACCGCCCGCCGGTACGCCGAGCAGTGGCGGATCAGCACCACCCGGGAGTACGGCGCGGCCGTGAAGGCCGCGGTGGACGTGCTCTCCGGCCGCGACCCGGTGCACCTGGGCCGCCGGGAGACCGGGGTCGACGACGCCCTGCGGGCCGGCTGAGGGGTAATCCGGTTGTCGCCCGGTGGCGTCGGCTGGTCTGCTGGACCTCTCGGAGCCGACCGGAGGGAGCACCGCCATGCCCGACGCAGCGAAGCCCAACCGACCCGTCGTCATCCCTGCCGAAACGAGGCTTCGTGTATCCGTACCCCATTCCGGCGGAGGTCGCTGACCACCCGCCGCGTCACGTCCGACCCGACCGACGGGAGGGCGTGTGATGTCCGTCTTCGACGATCCCGGCCTGTTCGGCCGGCTCTGGGCCGCCGCCTACGACGGCCCGGGCAATCCCGACCCCGCGCCGGCTGTCGACTTCCTCGCCCCGCTGGCCGAGGGCGGCCCGGTACTCGAACTGGCCGTCGGCACCGGCCGGGTGGCCCTGCCGCTGGCCGCCCGCGGTCTCACCGTGGAGGGCGTCGAGGCGTCCCCGGAGATGGTGGCGCACCTGCGCGCCAAGCCGGGCGGCGCGGACATGCCGGTCACCATCGGTGACATGGCGGACGTCCCGGTCGCCGGGCCGTACCGCCTGGTCTTCCTGGTGTTCAACACGCTGTTCAATCTGGTCTCGGAAGAGCGCCAGACGGCGTGCTTCCGCAACGTCGCCCGGGTGCTCGCCCCCGGCGGGGCGTTCGTCATCGAGACCTTCGTGCCCGACCCGGCGGACTTCGACCGGGACGAGCAGGTCCAGGTGCGGGAGGTGACCGAGGACTCGGCCACCATCCGCATGCACCGGTACGACCGGGCGGCGCAGACGTTCGTGCGGCAGACCGTCACGTTCGACTCCGCCGGCGTGCACCTCAAGCCGTTCGCCATGCGGTACGCCTGGCCGGAGCAGATCGACGAGATGGCCGAGCGCGCCGGGCTCCGCCTCGCCGAGCGGTACGCCGACTGGGACCGGACCCCGTTCGACGCCGGCAGCCGGGCACACATCTCGGTCTACCGGACCCGGTAGCGGTCGCGCCGAGGGTCGGGGGCTTTCCTCCCGGCCCTCGGTCGTCCCGGTTACGCTGGCGCGGCCGGGCCTCGGCCGCCAGGGTCAGGAGGGGTCGATGACCGTCACCGTCGCCGCGATGGACGACACGCACGCCGACGCCGTGCTGGAGATCTACCGCCTCGGCATCGCCGAGGGCAACGCCACGTTCGAGACCGAGCCGCCCGACTGGTCGCGGTTCACCGCCGGCCGGCTGCCCGGGCACCGCTGGGTGGCGCTCGACCAGACCGGGCAGGTGCTCGGCTGGGTGGCCTGCTCGGCGGTCTCGGACCGCTGCGTCTACGCCGGCGTGGTCGAGCACTCCGTCTACGTACACCCCGGGGCGCGGGGGCGGGGCGTCGGCCGCGCCCTGCTGGACGCGTTGACGGCCTCCACCGAGGCGGCCGGGATCTGGACCATCCAGTCCGGCGTGTTCCCGGAGAACACCGCGAGCCTCGCCCTGCACGAGCGCTGCGGGTTCCGGGTGGTCGGCACCCGGCAGCGGATCGGGCGGCACCACGGCGTCTGGCGGGACGTCACGCTCATCGAGCGGCGCAGCCCGCGGATCGCCTGACCGGGGCGTCAGGCGACACAGAACTCGTTGCCCTCCGGGTCGTGCATGGTGACGTGCCCGAGCTGATCGCCGTACCGCTGCTCGCGCACCACGACCGCGCCCGCCGCCACGAGTTCGGCGACCTTCGCGTGGATGAGACAGGCGCGTTCGGCCATGTCCCAGGGCGGCTCACCGGCGACCCGGACGTCCACGTGCACGCGGTTCTTGGCGACCTTGCCCTCGGGCACCCGGAGGAAACCGATCGCCGGTCGCTGCCCGGCCGGGTCGACCAGGGAGGCGCCGTCCGGATCGTCGTAGCCCGGCTCCGGCACGTAACCCAGGGCGGTGGCCCAGAACGCGGCGAGCCGCTCCGGGTCGGCGGCATCCCAACCGAGGCTCCAGTGCGTCGACGTCACGTCCGACCTCCGCTCGCTCGGGCTCCCGCTCCGGTTGACCAAGGAGTTCGCGTCTCCGGTCCGGTTGGATCCTGACACGAACTCCTTGATCGACCTCGACGGGCGGGGGCCGGATGGGGCACGCCGACCCGGCGGACTAGCGCACCTCGTCGGTGTGGCGGCTCCGCCCCTCGACCCGGTCCTGGACGATGCGCGTGCTCTGGTCGGGAGCCAGTTCCGAGAACACCCGCAGGTGCCTCTGGTCCACCCACGTCACCTGGGTCCCGTCCCCGAAACCGTCGTAGCTGTCGACGCTCTTGCGGGTCAGGTTGTTCATCCGTCGGCCGTCGAGGTCACAGGCGAACATGTCGGTCGCCAGCCCGTTCGGCTGCGGCGACTCGAACGCCACCCGGGCGCGTTCCAGGTCCGGGTCCGACAGGAGCGGACGACCGGTCGCCGGGGAGAGCCAGACGTCCTCGGGATAGCGGATCCCGGCGCGGACGACGAGAAGATAGGGCGTACGGGACACCGGCCGGCCGCCGATGCACTCGACGGCGACGACCAGCCCCACGGTGCCCGTCGATCGCGCCACCTCGACGTGCCCGCCGTGCAGGGCCGCTCCGTCGACGTACGGCAGTATGCCGCCGCGGTCGAGCAGCCCGACCGCGGCGAAGCGCCGGTGCGGTGGGCGTCCGGAGACGGCTTGCAGGTAGGCGAGGTCCGTGACGATGTGCAGGACGACACCGGCCGCCGCGCGACACGTGCCCCGCACCACGAATCGATGCGGCAGCGGCGTGGCCCGGGCGACGTCCGCCTCGGTCAGGGCGCTGCGCAGGTCGACCCTGCGGGGGTTCGCCGCCCCCGCTGCGGCAAGCGACCAGTCGGCCGGCAGGACGTACAGGTCGCGCCCGGGGACCAGCACCCGCTTCTGCGGGCCCTCGCCGTACTCGACGGCGCTGATCCGGACGTTCGAGGCGACCGGGATCGCGTCCAGTTCGAGCGCGGGGCGCAGGTGGCGTCGCCTCACCCGCAGGCTGACGTGCCCCAGCTCGGCCGGATCCGCGGCGGGCCGGAACTCCAACACCAGGTAGGCGACGACGCACAGGGCGGTCAGCGCCCACGCCAGCCACAGGTTGCCGGCCAGGAAGGTGGGCACCTGGGACGTCGAGTAGTTCACGACGATGCTGGTCACCGTGAGGACGAGGGCGGCCAACAGGGATCGACGTACCCCACGCTCGGTCCGCATGCGCCGCAGGCTAGTGCACCCGGGGCTCGCCCTCCCATCCCCCGACGGGTCGAGTCTCTACACTGTGGACCCTTCCGCGAAGACCGACGCGGCAGCCGGTCGGCGCGAGTGGGGCCGACCGGTCAGGTGAGGGACGAGGGCAGCGGCACCTCTCCCCGCAGCGCCCGCTCCGCCAGCTGGACGCGCTGGCGGTGGAGGGTGGTGTTGCCCAGCGGATGGCCGGGCACGTTGATGCACCGTTCGCCGGGCACGGAGTCACAGACCGGACACGGAAGGAACAGGCCGCAGGACGGGACGAGTTCCGCACCCTGGGCCAGCGCCGCTCGACCGATCTTGACGAGAGACCGGTAGAGGTCGCGGTCCTGGTGCCGGGCGGCACTGGCGGCCACCTCCCGCATGCCTTCCCAGAACTGCTCGGCGGCCCTCGGCTCGTCGATGTCGATCCGCATCGTCCGGCATACCCGCCGTCGCCCCGTTGGCACCTCGTCATCCGCCCCCTCGTGTTGATCCACGACGTCCACGAGGGGCCGCAGCCGTCTCCGTTTGCACGTAGGTTGCGGGAGTGACGAGAAGCGAGCATCTCGCGGAGCAGCTGGACTGGTACTGGCGCAGGAACCTGCGGCCACGGCTGGAGGGCCTCACCGACGAGGAGTACTTCTGGGAGCCGGTGCGCGATTGCTGGAGCATCCGCCTGCGGGGCACGTCGGTCGCACCGACGTCCGAAGGTTCGGGGGAATGGACGATGGACTACATTTTCCCCGGCCCGGTGCCGGCGCCAGTGACCACGATCGCCTGGCGGCTGGCGCACATCATCGTCTCGTGTCTGGGCTATCGGGTCGGATGGTACTTCGGCGGCCAGGACCTTGAATCCGAGACATTCGCCTACGCCGGGACCGCTGACGAGGCGCTGAACCAGCTCGATGAGATGTATGGGAAATGGAACGCGGGGGTTCGCGACCTCTCGGACGCCGACCTGGAGAATCCGCCCGCGGCAGGTCCCGAGCGGTTCCCCATGGAGAACAGGATCCTGCACGTCAACAGGGAGCTGATCCATCACGGCGCGGAAATTTCCCTGCTGCGCGACCTCTACCGCTGGCAGGACGGAACCGCTTCGCGCCGCACATGACTCTCCGGCTGCGGGCGACGGCCGACTCAGACGTTGAAGCGGAACTAAGAGCCGCTGTACCGCTACCAGCGGGATCAGCCTTCGACGCCCGCTCGTGCGGAGTCTCGGGCTGCCACCGTTCAGCACTGCTTGACGACGTTTCACGGTGTCTTGTGCCCCGCCTGTGCCCCAGAACCTTCGTCGAGGGCTACCCACCCCTGCCCGCCTCCCCGAGCTTGCTCACCGCCGTAAACGCCTTGGCCCGTGATCCGCGCACCGCTTAGCCTCTTCGAGATGAAGCAGCTGCGCGACCTTGCCATCCGGCTGGCGATGGATGAGCCCGTCGGCGATTACCTGCCGATGGCGGCTGCTCACGCACTAACCCGAGGCGTTGACTCTCCGAGCTTGCGTGAGCTCGCCGGCCTTTCGAAGGGCCAGTCACGGGAAGCCGTTGACCTGTTTCGCCAAACGATGGACGAGCTCGGCTGTCCGGTCCCGGACAAGAGCGGCGCCCGGCTACACCTCATGCGTGAGGCAGCAGCGAACATAGTTGCTGGGAAGGGCGACCCCGAGGACCTGGCCCACGAGATTTACTGGCAGGCGTGCTACTCCGGCATGCTTGAGCTTCGAGCGGTGGGCGATCGCTTCTTAGAGCTGTACGCCGGATGGGGCGTTACGAATGACCAGGCAGAGGAAGCGGTAGCGGCCATGAAGGCAGCGGCGCAGTCGTTCCTTTGCGACCATCCAGCAGATGATCCGACTCCTTGACCCCCAGGCAACCATCAACGGGCCGTGACCTGCCGTCACATCGAGGTTGAGTTGCCGCAACGGTCCTTCGGCGTCCGTAGGCGTCCATGATTGTCCGCACCGATCGTCACCCAGTTAGTCACCCGCCAACGGACAGCACTGCGCCTAGCCGGCCAACCGTGGATCGGCCAGCAGCACGACACGGTCGGCTTCGACATCAAAGCCGAGCACCGGATGCTGGTAGTCACCCTCGGAAGCCATCAAGACCGGCTTGTCCAGCCTGCGCCCGATCAATGCAAAGAACCCGCACATCATGTCCAGCCGCTGCTGACCTTGCAGCTCCCGCAGGTCGATGTCGAAGTCGATCTCGACCGCCGAGTATGGCCAGAAGTTAATCAGGACACCAGGAGCCAGCCACACCCGCAAGATCGGCAGCTCATCGTCAGCAGATCGCGCCAGCACATCGGTTGCTGAGGGAAGCGGTACGACCGCGTCACCCACTGAGTACTCCCACTTCCAGCCTTGCGTCTGGACCAGGTCGAACACCGCCTGCCAGTCCCCACCGAAGCATTTTCGACACGCACGTCCGGCAACGCACCCATCAGGTTCGGGTCGAAGAAGTTCTTGACGTCGTCCCACACAAGGTCAGGCACCCCGTCATGCTGGCTGACCGGCGGTGATCATGCATCCCTATTGAGTCGTGCCCGCATCGCGCACGCTCACAGACCGCGCGCTGTTGCCATCCCGTCTGCCGCCGACCCGCCCTCCGGGGAGCGGGCCGCCGCCCGGTCCGCCACGTCAAGCGGACCTTGACGCCCGTTCGGACGCTGGCGGGCTGGGCGGTGGTCTGCTCGGCTTGCCCGGGTCGTCGGCTGGCGGGGTGGCCCTGCGCAACCACCCACGGACCGCTACGCGCCGACGGACCCCCGGCCATCTCGGAGTCGTTGCGCCCCCGCCGGAGGCGCGGTAACCGCCACAGACCCGCCTCCGCGACCCGCCGCGCGGACCCGGCGCGCCCTTCCCTGCGCCGCGCCAATCGGGCGCGGCCCGGCCGGCTGCCGGCCCACAAACCTCAACCACCCTCGCCGCTACCGTCTACGGCGGCCCCTGGGCTTACCGCTCTCCGCGCCAGCCGCCGGGCGTTCTGCGTGGCCGGAGTCGGAGCGCCAGCGGAGCGACGGACGCGCGCCCAGGCGGCGGCGTGTGCGGCCCGTTCAGGGCCGCCTTGAAGACGTACAGAAACTTTGAACCACTTCGCCGGCGGCCGGCTGTCCGACTTTGCTTGATGCGTTACAGGTCGACTTCACATGATGGGTGACAGTCCGCCGAGCGTTGGTGGAGTTGTCCGTGACTGCCGGATCGTGCGATCACGAAAACCCGTACCTTAGCGTTCCGGGTCCTCTGCGAAGACCTGGGCCGCGACCTGGTAGCCGTCGAACGCGCGTGCTACGCCGGCGTAGACCGCGACCTGAAGGAAGACCTCGGCGATCTCTTCCTTGGTGGCGCCGGCGTTGAGCGCGATGCGGAGCTGACCGCGTAGCGGCTCCAGGACGCCGAGTGTTGCCGCGATGGTTACAGATACCAGTGCCCGCGTCTGCGTATCCAGGTGCTCGGTGCGCGGCCAAACGTCGCCGAAGGCGTGCATCGTCGCGATCCGCTTGAAGTCTGCGCCGTTAGCTGGCTCACCAGGGGTAGCGCCAAGAAAGCGCTCCAAGCGGAAGCCCAGCAGGCGCTCAGCCGCGTCCAGCGCGGCGGCGTATCCCAGGTCTGTCGCCGCCGTTGCCTGATGGTCCGTCGCCATGATGCTTACTCTTCCATCTACGAGGGCAAAGCGGTCGAGAACGGGCACTTCGACCGCAGCTGAAGGCCACCGAGACATAGCCAGGCGCAAGTGAGATCATCTAGCCGGATGTGTAACGGATCAAGTGACAGCAATCCGTAACGCATCAAGTGGAGCCCGACATCTGTCGTATTCCGCTTGATCCGTTATAGATTGACTTCGCATGATGCGGGACAGGCCGACAAGACCGCGGCCACCACCCACGGCCGGGACAGCCAGCCCGGACAGGCGACCGGCATCTCGGACCAATCTCGATAGACGGCCAAGAGCCAGCGTGGGTAGCTTCGCGCCGTGACGCGGCTCAAGCGGTATCGGTACGTCGGACCACCAGAGATCCTGGCCCAGCAGGTGGGTCTGGTGGGGATCGTCGTCGCCGACACACCAAGCGCGCTCGATATGTGGCTCGATGTTCGGCGGGCGACTGAGCTCGACGAGCCTGCGACCTTCGTCGTCGACCTTCGTGGCACGCTCCGGGTCGCGCCCCGCCAAAGCGAGCATGTTGCCTGTGCTGCCGGGCAGGACGTCTTGGCCGCCGGAGAGATCACCTTCGCCGCGAGCAACACCGGATACGTCGTCCAGGCGGTCAGTAACCAGTCGACCGGCTACTGCCCAGACCCTGACTGCTGGCCGGCAGTCGCCGCAGCACTTGATCGTCTCGGCATCCCACATCCAGGCGGCTTCACCGCCGCACTGACCTTCAGACGTTGCACAGCCTGCGGGCAACGCAACATCGTGCGAGACGACGACTTCGCCTGCGCTCTCTGCGATGGTGCCCTGCCACCTCACTGGAACTTCGACCCTGCGTGACCTGTCCACGTACGGGCACCTGATGCCGGACTCGGAGGAGCGCACCCGCCGGGCGGTCGATGAGGCGTGGGGTTGTGCCCCTGATGTGCCCCCACAGCGCGGGCACACCCTCCTGACCTGGGAGAACGGGCCGGACTCAGACGTTGAAGCGGAACTCCACCACGTCGCCGTCCTGCATGACGTACTCCTTGCCCTCGATCCGGACCTTGCCGGCGGCCTTCGCCGCCGCCATCGATCCGGCCTGGACCAGGTCGTCGTAAGAGACCACCTCGGCCTTGATGAAGCCACGCTGGAAGTCGCTGTGGATCACCCCGGCGGCCTCCGGCGCGGTCGCCCCGACCGGGACGGTCCAGGCCCGCGCCTCCTTGGGGCCGGCGGTCAGGTACGTCTGGAGCCCGAGCGTCCGGAAGCCCACCCGGACCAGCTGGTCCAGGCCCGGCTCGGACTGCCCGATCGACTCCAGCAGCTCGCGCGCCTCGTCCTCGGGCAGGTCCACCAGCTCAGACTCGATCTTGGCATCCATGAAGACCGCCTCGGCCGGGGCGACCAGCCCGCGCAACTCGTCGAGGAACTCGGCGTTGCCCAGCTCCGCCTCGTCGACGTTGAAGACGTAGAGGAACGGCTTCGTGGTGAGCAGGTGCAGCTCACGCAGGTGCTCCAGCTCGACCTTCGCGGCCGCGGCGCCGGCGTACAGCGTGACGCCGTTGTCGAGGACCTCGACGGCCTTCTTGGCGGCCTCGACGGCGGCGGCCCGGTCCTTGCGGAGCTTGGCCTCCTTCTCCAGCCGGGGCAGCGCCTTCTCCAGCGTCTGGATGTCGGCCAGGATCAGCTCGGTGTTGATCGTCTCGATGTCGTCGGCCGGGGAGACCTTGCCGTCGACGTGCACCACGTTCGGGTCGGAGAAGGCGCGCACCACCTGGCAGATCGCCGAGGCGTCGCGGATGTTGGCCAGGAACGCGTTGCCCCGGCCCTGCCCCTTCGAGGCGCCCCGCACCAGGCCGGCGATGTCGACGAAGGAGACGGGCGCCGGCAGCACCTTCTGCGAGGAGAAGATCTCGGCCAGCTTGCCCAGCCGCTCGTCGGGCAGCCCGACCACACCGACGTTCGGCTCGATCGTGGCGAACGGGTAGTTCGCGGCGAGCACGTCGTTCTTGGTCAGCGCGTTGAACAGGGTGCTCTTGCCCACGTTGGGCAGGCCGACGATGCCGATGGTGAGACTCACGACGAACCAGCTTACGCGCCTCGCGGCCGGCGACCGGCAGGTAGGTCCGCCGGCCCGCTCAGTCCGGTACGGCGGGCAGCAGGCGCGGCTCGATCCGGGTCTCCCGCGCGGTGCCGTCCTCGGCGCGGCTCACCTCGTACGCCGACACGCCCTCGCGGTCGGCCACCGCCTCGGCCAGCCGGGTGCCCCGGTAGACCAGCCCGACGCCGTCGTCGGTGCAGTGGCTGGTCGGCAGCGTGCCGTCGGCGACCAGCCGGTGCATCAGCGGCCGGCGCTGCTCCTCGCTGTCGTAGTGCACGCCGTTGCCGTACGGCAGCCAGCCCAGCCCCTCGGTGAAGGGCCGCAGGGTCGGGCCGTAGCTGTCGGTGGCGCCGCTGGCGTGCCAGCAGATCGAGCCGGCGGAGACCCCGCCGAGGACCACGCCGGCCTGCCAGCACTCGTGCAGGATCTCCGGCAGGCCGTGCACCCGCCACACCGCGCACAGGTTGGCCACGCTGCCGCCGCCGACCCAGATGACGTCCTGGGCGAGCAGGTGGGCGCGGATGTCGTCGACGTTCGGCATCGGGTAGAGCGCCAGGTGGGACGCGCGGAACCGGGTGCCGGCGAAGGCGCCGTGGAACACCGTGAGACTGGTCGGCTGGTCCCCGACGGCCTGTGCCAGGTAGCAGATCCGGGGCGAGTCGCCGGCGCCGGCCAGCTCGGCCATCAGCGGGAAGACCCGGCCCGGCCGGGCGTCCCACGGGCCCCGGCGACGGCTGGCGAATCCCATGCTGGTGGCGACGATCGTCGGTTCGGTGGCGGGCATGGCCGGTCCTTCCGGTCGGTGGCGTCCGAGATCATCCTGCCTGATCCGGCGGTTCCGCCTCGGCCGCGGCCAGGAGAACGCGCAACAGGTCGGCCAGCCGCTCCCGATCGGCGAGGGGCAGCGTCTCGAGGATCCGCCGCTGCACCTCCAGCCCGGCCTCGGCGGCCTCCTCGACCACCCGCCGGCCGACGTCGGTGAGGCTGACCCGCAGGGCCCGCCGGTCCGCCGGGTCGGGCGCACGGCGGACCAGCCCGGCCCGTTCCAGCCGGTCGAGCCGGCCGGTCATGCCGCCCGAGGTCAGCATCAGCGACGCGGCGAGCGCCTTCGGCGCGAGGGTGTACGGCGGCCCGGAGCGGCGCAGCGCGGCGAGCACGTCGAACTCGCCGCGGCCGATGCCCCAGCCGGCGTACACCTTCTCCTGGCGGTCGCCGACCAGCCGGGCGAGCCGGTAGATGCGGCCGAAGACGGCCATCGGCTCGGGTCGCATGCCGGCGCGCTCCCGGCGCCACTGCTCGACGATCAGGTCGACCTCGTCGGTTGCCACGGTTGCCGATTGTGCCGCACCTCGCACTTCCGCTTTTACTCGACCCTAACTATCTTAGGGCTAAGCTAATTAGTGGCGAAGCAAGGAGTTTTCCGCATGACCCACCGTCCGGCCGACGTCGCGCTCACCGCCCTGGCACCGGTCACCTGGGGCACCACCTACCTGGTCACCGCCGAACTGCTGCCCGCCGACCGGCCGCTGTGGTCCGGCGCCGTCCGCGCCCTGCCGGCCGGCCTGCTCCTGCTGGCACTCACCCGCCGGCGGCCGCACGGCCTCTGGTGGGGACGCGCCGCGCTGCTCGGCGCGCTCAACATCGGCGCGTTCTTCCCGCTGCTCTTCGTGGCCGCCTACCGGCTGCCCGGCGGCACCGCGGCCGTACTCGGGGCGGTCCAGCCGCTGCTGGTCGTCGCGCTCACCGTCGCCCTGCTCCGGGACCGGCCCGGCCGG